>VMGU01000007.1 GCA_007376745.1 Parcubacteria group bacterium Athens0714_26 | reverse complement strand
GTCGATTGGACTTATTTCGCCCTTACGTTATATTTGTAATAAATTAACAGTTGAAAAGTCTCAAATGTTATGGACGAGTACAAAATATGGGCAAACACTGTAAATAATGTCATACTATACATTATTTTATAGAAATTTTAATTTAATTTAATGACTCCGCGCCATAAAAAAATTTTAGAGATCGCCAGGTCGCTTATCGGCACGCCATACAAATACGCTGTACCCACAGAAGAAACCCCTCGTTTTCTGGACTGCTCATCATTCACTCAATATGTTTACAAACAAATTGGAATAGAAATACCCAGGAGCACCATACTGCAAGCCACGCTCGGGAAAGAAATTACAGATTTAAAAAATTTAGAACCGGGAGATTTAATACTTCACCGAGGAAGCAAGGGCCACTACAATGACGAACTTTTTCCCGGAAAACATATTTATATCGGGCACATTACGCTATACACAGGCGGCGATAAAGTCATACATAGCACTTCAAAAAACGGCGTTATGGAAGAAAATTTAGAAACCGTGCTTATAAGCCACGGACCAGTGGTTCTTATAAAACGGATTATATGATTAAACATAAAGTCCCGCACGCTTCCCAGCACCTCCATATAAAAATCAAAAAATGGCGAAGTAAAGCTTGCGGCATAGTCTGCCTAGCAATGCTTTTTGAATACTTCGGCAAAAAAATATCCCCGAACGAAATCCTTAAAAAGGGGCTGAAACTAAACGGCTATCTGGAAAATATCGGGTGGCGGCATAAAGTTTTAGTTGAAATCGCAAAACATTATGATTTCATGGGTAAAAATTTAGACTGGTCGGAAATTGATGCCAAAATAGCGTTTCGAAAAACTCTGATTTATTTAAATAAATACCCCATTATGGTGTCAATCCACAATTCATTTAACCCGTCACGGGGCGGGCACTTGGTAGTACTGACAAAATTTAACGGTAAAAAAGTTTTTTATAACGACCCAGATTCTTATAATGTAAAAAACTTAGCACAAAGCATAACACTGAAAAAGTTTTTGGACGGCTGGAAAAAACGGATTATCATTATTTACCCGCCAGCTGACCGCAAGCGCCCTCGATATCTTGGCCAAAACCATGCCTTTGGGTAACCGCCACGCCTTCTTGCTCTAAAATTTCCTTAAATCTTTTAATTCTTGATGGGGAAGAGGGTTCAAAAATCCCGGTAAAATTATAAGAAATCAGATTAACGAAATAAAGATATTTCTTCATTAATTTGGCTAACGTTTTAGCCTGTTTTTCAGAATCATTTATGTCTTTTATCATTAAATATTCAAACATTACCCTCCGCCGAGTTTTTTTAATGTAATCATCTACCGCGTTTAAAACTTTCCGAATGGGATAGCTTTTGTTAATCGGCATTAATTCTAAGCGAAGTTTGTCATCGGGCGCATGAAGAGAAACGGCTAAATTTATCTGTAATTTTTCTTTGGCTAATTTTTCAATCCCCTCAATAATCCCTGCCGTAGAGATTGAAAAATGCCTTGCCCCCAAATTAAATCCGTCTTCATCATTCAAAATTTTTATTGCCTCTATTACATTCTGATAATTTAAAAACGGCTCCCCCATTCCCATAAAAACAACATTAGATACTCGTTCCCCGATTTTTTTCAAATAACGGGCAAAAAATAAAACTTGTTCAATAATTTCCCAAACCTCAAGATTTCTTTTAAATCCTAACTTTCCCGTAGCGCAAAAAGAGCAATTCATAGCGCAGCCAACCTGGGAAGAAACACAAACAGTGTTTCTCCTATCCTTATGGCGTATTAAAACCGTTTCAATTTTAAGGCCATCTTCCAGTGTTACCAGCGCTTTAATCGTATTTTTATCTTTAGAAATAAATGTTTCCGCCAATATATCAATCGGGCATTTTTCATTTAACTCCTCTTTTAATATGAGGGGCAAAGCCTTTGCCTCCTGCCAATTTTGTATCAGCTCTTGATAAAGGCTTTTTTTAGCTTGCCCCAAACGATACCCCGCTTGTTTTTTAAATAATTCTTGAAATTTTATCAGGTCCATATCGTGAGTTATATCACGGGTTAAGAATCAACTCAAACTTTAATTTTATAAAATTTTAGCATTTATAAAACAAATCTCCTTAGATTTACGGTCTACGGTTTTATACGGGTAATAATAAGTATGCCCTCCGTCGCATATCTCTACTTCATCAAACTTCGTAGAGTATAAGCTATGGAGGGCACTCCTTCGCCAAATCAAAAAGTGCTCGTACCTTGTCGCCCTTGGCTATAAAGTGCTTGCACTACGAAGCCTTGGCGAAGTAGTGCGCGGTGAATGGGATTTGAACCCACGATCTCCTCCGTGACAGGGAGGCGCTTTAGACCACTAAGCTACCACCGCATTATTTCATTATTTTATCAATAAAAAGCGCTTTTCACCAAAAAAGCAAAGACCGCTAAGTCCCGACGCTCCGATTTATCGGAGGTCGGGACCCCGACTTCTTCGAACGTCGGGGCTACCACCGCATAAATATAAATGCTTTTGATATATTACTTTATTCGTCAATCAAATTCAATTCAATTAAAGCTTTTTTGTAAATTTTGCCGATTCTTATGGACTCTTCCCTACTTAAATCATATTCGGGTTCTTTGACTATGTGACCACAAATATTATTGGCTTCTTTGATGTCTTCCAGATTAGATAATTCAGCCGTTGTCATATTATTCAATTTATCCGATAGATCACTGCCGTTATAACCCGACATTTTTAAAATTTCGTTTAAAATCGCGTCCGCCTCCAGTAACGCGGCTTTCCATTGCAGGAGGTCAGCCGAAGCCATTTTTAACTTAACCTGATTCCAAGCGCGCACGGACTTTCTTTGAAATGACTTACCTTTCTGCATAACATCTGAAATTTCATCCGCTTTTTCATTTATAAAATCTGTTTTTATCAGTATAGAAATTATCCCCCATAAAAGCAGGGCACTTATCATAATGGCGGTGGATTCAATCAATATTAGATTATTAGAAATAAAGCCGACGCCTATATCTCTGGCGTTATAAATAAAATCAAAAACATCTTTAAATAATTGATTGCTCATAATATTGGCCTAGCCCTAAAATATCCGCCTCTTTAAAATGCCTGCCTATTAATTGAAAACCCACGGGAAGAGCGGTAGTCGGATTTTTAACCGGTATGGAAACCGCCGGCACTCCGGCTAAATTAACCGGTATAGTAAAAATGTCTGATAAATACATAGAAAGCGGGTCGCTAATTTTTTCCCCAATTTTAAAAGGCAAAGTCGGCGAAACCGGAGTCAAAATAACATCTACTTGTTTAAATGCCTCATCAAAATCATTTTTAATCAGAATCAGACTGCGGACTTTCTGCGCCTTGGCGTAATAAGCGTCATAATAACCAGCCGACAACACGAATGTTCCCAAAATAATTCTTCTTTTTACCTCTTCTCCGAATCCTTTGCTACGGCTTTTTTTATACATATCCAGCAAAGTTTTTTCTTCACTTCTTATGCCATATCGGATGCCGTCATACCGCGACAAATTAGTGCTGGCTTCAGCCGGCATAATAATGTAATAACACGAGAGAGCGTATTTTGTATGCGGCAAACTGATTTTTTTAATTTCAAACCCAGATTTTTTAAAATCATTTATAACGGCTTCTATGTTTTTGCCGACTTCATTGTCCAAGCCATCTATCCCGACGCCATCGGGTCGGGACTCCGACTGAAACGTCGGAGCAAAATATTCTTCGGGTATGCCGATTTTTAATTTTTTAATGTTTTCAAAGTCGGGATTTATAAGCTCTTCGCCGTAACTTGCCGCCGCGCTGGTAGAATCCAAATCGTCATGTCCGCTGATTTCTTTGAATAAAATAGCCGCATCCTCCACGGTTTTGCCGAATGAGCCGATTTGGTCAAGGCTGGACGCCATAGCCATGGCTCCATAGCGGGAAACCGCGCCATAAGTCGGTTTAAGGCCCACAACGCCGCAAAACGCGGCTGGCTGGCGTATGGAGCCACCCGTATCGGATCCCAGAGCGACAACCGCTAAATCGGCTGCAACGGCGGCAGCTGAACCGCCGGATGAGCCGCCCGGCACCCTCGTTAAATCGTGAGGATTTTTAGTGATTTTAAAACCGGAGTTTTCGGTGGAAGAACCCATAGCAAATTCATCCATATTGGTTTTACCCAGAAATACCGCTCCGGCATTTTTTAATTTCTTTATAACCGTGGCGTCATAACTGGCGCGGTAATTTTCTAAAATTTTAGAAGCTGAAGTCGCGGGTAGTCCCTCAATTAAAATATTGTCTTTTACGGCCATGGGTATGCCGGCCATTAAATTAATTTTTTCTTTTTTGGCGATTTTCCTATCGGTGTCCTCCGCCTGATTCAAAGCAAAATCTTTATTAAGGCTTAAATAAGCGTCAATTTTTTTATCTTTTTCCTCGATACTATTAAAAAATTCCTCCACAGCTTCACACGCGGAGAAATTTCCGGCGACTAGACCCTTATTAAATTTTTTAACAGTTAAGCCCTTCAAATCCATAATTAATCAAATACATTGGGAACTTTAAGATAGCCGTCAAGGGAATCCGGAAATAATTCCACGCCTCTCCTAGTATTATTATTTTTATGGGCGTCTTCCCTTGTAATGCTTCTAAGCAACGTGCCGCCAGTCATAGGCTCCACGCCAGTGGTGTCTACTTTTTGAAGCTCCTTAAAATGCTCCAAAATGGCTTCCATATCCTTAAGCATCTTATCCTCCTCGCCTTTTTTAAATTCAATTCTCGCCAAAGCCGCCAGATGCTCAAGTGATTTTTTATTGATAATATCAGACATTATTTATATTATAATCCAAAAAGTTAAATAAAAAAGGGCACTCAACCTTTGTTGGATGCCCTGCCGTAAAGCAAGTTATTCTTAAATTTTAATCAAGTAATTTTATAAAATCTTTTTCACCAATAACTTTCACGCCCAACTTATTGGCCTGCGCCAGCTTGGAGCCCGGGTCGCTGCCTGCCACAACATAGCTTGTTTTTTTAGAAACGGACTCCGTAGCCTCTCCTCCCAAGAGACGTATTTTTTCTTTAGCATCGCTGCGGGACATGGATTTTAAACTCCCCGTCAGCACAAAAATTTTATTTTTTAATTTTTCATTTTTAATTTTGGGCGGCATTTCCAACAAAATGCCCGCCTTATTAAATTTATTTATTAAATCATGGTGCCGCGTATCGTGAAAATAATTATAAATACTTACCGCTACCTTAGGACCCACATCAGGAATTTCCTGCAGCTCATTTATTGAAATATGATTTAAAAAATTCCAAACCTCCGCGGGTGCCGAAACCTTGCCTTTTTCTTTTTGCAGCCTATCCGACAAAAGAATTGCAGTTTCTTCACCCACGTGAATAATGCCGAGACTATAAATAAACCGCGGAAGTAAAATTTTCTTTTTTAACTGAATTTCTTCCACTATATTTTCCGCGGATTTCTCGCCAAAACGCTCTAATAACTTTATATCCCCTTCTTTAAGGCTAAAAATATCCGCGGCGTCACCGATAAGCCCCTCGTCCAAAAACCGGTCAATAATCTTAGGCCCCATACCATCTATATCAAACGCTCCTTTTGAAACAAAATGGTAAAGATATTCTCTTTGTCTGGCTCCACAATTTTTATTGCTACATCTGTACGCCACTCCGTCTTTTATCACTTTAGAGCCGTCTACCGAGCACACGCTTGGCATTTTAAAATCTTTTTCCTTGCCTGTACGCAATTCTTTTAATACTTTGGTGACCTGCGGAATAACGTCTCCGGCGCGGCTTACCACCACGGTATCGCCTATTTTGAGACCCAAACGCTGTATTTCATCATAATTATGCAGAGTAGCGTGAGAAATGGTGATACCGCCCACTTCTACCGACCGCAACTCGGCCACGGGGGTTAAAACACCAGTTCTACCAATTTGAAGTTTTATGCCTTCTATAATAGTAGTCGCTTCCCGCGGCGAGAATTTAAAAGCAATACCGGCCCGAGGCGCCTTGCCGATAACGCCCCCCTCTTTATATTCCCGATTGTCATTTATTATTACAACTATGCCATCTATTTCATAATCAAGCTCTTCTCTATTCTTAGCCCAATAATCATGGAATTCAAAAATATCTTCTAATGAGGCTACGGCTTTATTGTGCGGATTGATTTTACAGCCAAAACTTTTTAAAGCCTCGTGCTCGTTTTCGTGATACTGCTGGCCCAAGTCACCGATAATGTCATATTGAAAAGAATCCAGCTTGCGGCTGGCAATAACTTTCGGGTCAAGCTGTCTCACCGAGCCAGCAGCGATATTGCGCGGATTGGCGTAAACTTTTGCGCCCTTGGCTTCTTGTTCTTTATTAATTCTTTCAAATTCTTTTTTACTTAAAAAAACTTCGCCGCGGACAATGAGTCTAGATGGCAATTTATATTTTTTATCGGTCTCTTTAAGCCTTAACGGCACAGCTTCAACTGTTTTTATATTTTGGGTAATATCCTCACCGATAAATCCGTTGCCCCTGGTTGAACATTGAACTAAAACGCTGTTTTCATAAATAAATTCAATGGCCAAGCCGTCAATTTTTAACTCGCAATAAAATGTTTTGTCGGTATAGCGAAGCGGCCTGCCTAAATAATTTTCCAGCCTTGTTAGCCACGCCCGCATATCCTCGCGCGAAAAAGCGTCATTAAAAGAAATCATAGGCGCCTCGTGATGGACTTTTTTAAATTCTTTGAGCGGCTTGCCGCCTATGCGCTGTGTCGGCGAATCAGACGTAACCAAATCCGGAAACTGCTGCTCCAAATCAAAAAGCTCCTTTTTCAAGGAGTCCAGAGCCTCATCGGATATCAAAGACTTATCAAGTACGTGATAGGCGTAGCGATAATGATTAATTGATTTTTTAAGCTGCTCAATTCTTTTTTTAGCCTGTGTTTTTTCCATATTTATAACAGCTTTTTTGCCTGATAGAGATTTATTTTTCAAGTATTAAGTCTATGCGCAAAGCACGGGAAGTTTTATTGGCTTCGCCCGAAGATTTAATGGTGATGTCGCCCTCCGGTGAAACTACACAACTGGAGGTAAAAGTAGACTGATTTGTCATTTCCGGCTGGGGACATCCGACCCCATCAGGACAATCCAGACAAGTCTGGCCATCAAGTTTAAAAAACTTATAAAGCCGCCATTCTATGCCAGCATCGGAAGCAAATATCGCCTTGGCGGAATTTGCGACGTCGGCTGACTGCCTAAGCTGATAAAGCGTCAAAAGACCGGCTATAGTAGTAGCCCCCAAAATGGTTCCCGACAATACCAAAACAGTCATAAGCATCGCCTGCCCGGACCGAGCGCTTAAATTTCTTTGTAAGCGATTACCCATATTTTTATTAACGCGCACCGGCACCTTTTTCCATAATAAAATTATAACAAAATATTTTAATTTTAATTCAACCTATAATGTCCTGGAGCTTACCGTGGTCTGAATATTAATAAACGCTTCATCGCCCTTGTTAAGATTATTCGCCCCGATTTTCATTATAACGGTGATGCGCGCGGGATAAGAATTATCGGAAAGTAAAATAAAATTCGCCTTTTCGACACTTACGTTATCGGCAGTGATTTTTTCTTCCACGCCGCCAACGCTGCGCTTTAACGACTTATCGGCGCTGTCCCAGGAATAAGCCACTGCTTCGTCCTTCGCATTTGTAAAATTAATGATATTATCGTCCGGACCGGAAATGGAAAAAACACTCCCTGTTCTCATTTCGCGCGCCATCTGCTCAATCGCCAGCTGGGCATTGCTGTTGGCCGCAATTAAACCGACGACTGCCCGCTGGGTTCTGATGGACCGCAGAAAAACTCCCGAAACCATAGTAATTAAAACCATAAATAAACCCATTGCCACGATAAGTTCAACTATGGTAAATCCTGAATCGGATTTATCAGTAATTATTTTTTTATAAAAATTTTTTTTCATAATTTGTCACTGTTTTTAATCCGTTACCGCCGCCAATTAAAAAACATATCCTCTAATTCTATTTTTGACTGATTATTGCCGATTGTCGTCCAAAAAACAGACGACTTCACCTTAATCTGATTGCCTCCATCCAGCCACGAAACATCAACTATTCTTTGGTAACGAGAGGGGTTTCCGCCTTCATAGCTGTAAATTCCGGTACCGCTGTCAAAATCAAGAAAAGCTGCGAGGATTTGAGTGGAGCAGGAGGAAAAATTATTATTTATATCATTATAATCAACCGCGTGCTGACCCTCGGTAAGGCACGGGCCATCGTTAAAGGCGCGGCTATTCACAACATTGCTGTCAATAAAATTTTTTACCAATTCTATGCCCTCGCTCGCCAGATTGGCGGCGACATACTGGTCGGCAGTAGTTTTATTCACGCCGAGAGAACTTGATAACAGGGAAAAAATTCCAAGCAGCGCCACTATGGCAATAGTGATAGCCACCATAGCCTCTATCATAACCTGCCCGCTATTATGAAATACAAATTTTGTTTTTATTTTTTTATCCATTAACCGGCTTTTATTTCCCGCTCACGGCCGTGATTTGCCCGGCGCTATTAACTGCGACTTTTACGACTGAATCTCCTCCTCCGCTTATAATAATGTTTTTAACTCCCGGAGAATTCTGGCCATCGAATAATATTATCGGGTCAGGCGGAATAAACAAAACACTGTTAAAATCCAACGAGGAAAAAGACAGCCTACCATCCAGCTGGTCTGTCTGGACATCCTCATCGGGACCGGAATAAACGGAATCCGAGGACAAACAATCATTGCTTAAATCCTTAAAAATAATTATTTTGCCGCTTTGGTCAAAATAAGCTCCGTAGCCGCACACATTTTCGCCAGCGCTAAAACTTTGAACTGCCAACGATTTAGCGCGAATTATGGAATTAATTATTTTTGCCTGGTCTTTATAAAGTATAAGCTGCCTTTCACCGGTCCTGCTATAAACAACCAAAATGGAAGAAAGCATAGTGAGTATACTAAGTACCACTAAAAGCTCAATAAGCGTATAACCCTTAACGGATTTATGAGCGGAGAAAACCACCGAAAAAGATTTTAACTGCCGTTTAATCATTTGTATTAATTTTACCCCGCAGAAAAATTAATAACAATAATTTTAAATTAAATTAAAAAATCTGAAATAAACGCCGATAATCGGCTCCCCTAAAAATACCAAGACCGCGGTCCCTAAAATAAGAAATGGCGCGAACGGAACGGCCTGTTTTAGTTTTTTTCTGCCGGTAACAATCAAATAAATACCGATAATCGTGCCTATAACGCAGGCGAAAACTAAAATAAACAACGCGTCCGGCCAACCGAATATAAAGCCCAGCGCGCCCATCAATTTTAAATCTCCTATGCCTATGCCTTTGCCGCGCGTTAAAAATACTATAAGACCGATAATGAAAATGCCGGCGAGGGCTCCAACTAAATGATTTACCCAGATATTATCCCTCACGCCAAAAACAGACGCGTAACCTCCCAAAAAAGAACCGTTAAAATTATCAAATAGGATAAATTTATTCTGTATACCCGTCAGCATTAACCCCAATACGACCAAGGCGATATTTAATTCGTCTGGAATAACAAACAAGCGATAATCTATGAGCCAAATCAGCAAAAATGCCTGAGCGATAAAAATCCAAAGCATACTTGAAATAGTCTGGTAAACGGCGGGAAAAGACGGGTTATAAAAATAAACAGGAATAAGAAAAATCAAGCCGCTCGCGAGCTCTGCTAAAAAATATTGCCAGGAAATTTTCTCGCCGCAGCTCCGGCATCTGGCCTTTTGAACAATAAAACTAAAAAGCGGTACTAATTCATACCACTTTAGTTTTTTAAGACAATGAGGACATTTGGACCTACCCGAAAAATTTTTGGAATGAAATAAAGGCTTCTTCTCCGAATAACGGGTAGCAATAACATTAATAAAGCTTCCGATAATTAAACCAAAAACAAAAAGAAAGACGGTGGCAAAAACCATTATGTTGAAATTCGGAGTTAATTACTGCGAAACACAATAATTCGGGGCATCGCATGTTCCCGCCCACGGATTACAAGTCTTACCGGTAAAAGCAAGCTTATCGCTATCACTAAATATTTTGTCAGCCGGGTCTTTCGCCTCCAAAGCCGCTCCCAAAACATAGCTTTGGCCGTTATCACAGGCAACATACAAATATCCCTTAGCAGAGTCCAAGGGGTCTGAAGGAAGCTTGGTTATACCAAGACCCGCGGTAATAATATCACTGTAATCAGTCGGGTAAGAATTATTTTTAACATAATACAAACCTAAACCGTTTTGAATCGATTTTAAATCCACTATCCTCCTGCTATCTCTGCCTCTGGCTCTGGTGCCGCCAAGACCCACTAAAATAATACCGGCCAGCAAAGCAATAATGGAAACCACTATTAATATTTCAATTAAGGTGAAACCCTTTTTGGAAAACATTGTATTTTTCATATTTATATTTTTTATATTTTATAATTCAATTTTTGAGATTAACCGACTTTTAAATAATAACACAATTAACAAAATATCATAAAGCTGTTAAAAAGTTTGCACCAAATTATAAATTGGCAACAGAACCGACGCGAAAAGCAGACCTACGCTGATACCCATAATAATCATTATTAAAGGCTGTACCAACTCTACTAAATTATTAAGCATATCCTCCACCTCCCTGGAATAAAAAGCAGCTGTACGGGACAACAATTCATCCAACTTACCCGTGCTTTCTCCCACTGCCACCATCTGACCGACCAATGGAGGAAACTGCTCTTCGTTTTCCTGTAAAGACTGCGAAAACAGTTTTCCTTCCCTGACGCTCTCGGCGATTTCGTGAATCGCGTCCCGGTAAATAATACTGCCTACAGTATGGCCAGAAATTTCCAAAGCCTGCGCCACCGGAATACCTCCCTTAATAAGCACACTCGTAGCTTCGGCAAACCTGGCAACGTATAATTTTTTAAATAAATTGCCCAAAACAGGCGTGTTGATTAAAAGCTCGTCAAAAACAATTTTGCCTTCTCCGGAACGGAAATAATCCCAGATTATCGCTATAACGGCGGCGAGAATCAGAAGAATCGCGTACCACCACTGACCCATAAAAGAACCCATGCCCAACAATATCTGCGTGACCAGCGGTATGGACGCATTAGACTCTTTAAATATCGGCTCAATTTGCGGAAAAACAAACCCTACCACAATACCTGCCACTACTATTAATAAACCAAAAACCAATGCCGGATAAATAAGCGCATTTTGCACCTTACTGACCAGAGTCGCTTCTTTTTCTAGATAATCCGCCATAAACTTAATCGCTTCCTCCATTCTGCCAGTGACCTCGGCCGACCTGACCATACTGACGTAAAAATTAGAAAAAATTTTGCTTTGACGCTCCAGCGCCTGCGACAAAGACAACCCCGAATCAACGTCCGAAGAAATTTCAAAAATTGCTTCTTTTAAAATTGAATTGCGGGTTTGGCGATAAAGATTTTTTAAAGAATCTCCGAGTGAAATTTTAGCATCAAGCAAAGTGGCAAACTGCCGCGTAAAAACCATCAAGTCGGGAAGTCTTACTCTTTTGAAAACGCTTAAAATATACTCGTACCAACGCACGACTTCGGTGGACTCCAGGCTTAAGATATACAATTCGTGGCTTAATAAAATATTACTGGCAACATCGCGGCTGACCGCATCCACAAAACCAGTCTGTAATTCCCCTGTTTTAGTTTTGGCGTTATATTTAAATTTCATACAGTTGGCGGACAAGTGCCGCAAATAATTTTAGCGTCAACATATACATATATTATCAACGCTCCAGTAATATTCTAAGCTCTGACGGGTTTAATGAATATAATTCCGCGTTTTCCAAAGAAATCTGTTTGCGCCTTACCAAATCAACCAGAGAACGGTTTAAAGTAGTCATGCCTTCCTGGCTGCTGGTTTCAATTACCAGATCAATCTGATAAGCCTTGCGTTCGCGGATTAAATTCCTGACCGCAGAATTAACAAGCATAATTTCACACGCGGGCACTCTACCGCCGTCTATTTTAGGAATTAAGCGCTGTGAAACTATGCCGACCAACGTGGCGGCAAGCTGTGAAGTTATCTGTCCCTGCTGGCTAGGCGGGAAACTATCAATAATCCTGTCTATGGTCTGCGCCGCCGAATTAGTATGTAAAGTAGAAAAAACCAAATGACCGGTTTCCGCGGCGGTCATAGCCGTTGCTATTGATTCCGGGTCTCTCATTTCTCCTATCATTAAGACATCCGGGTCCTGACGTAAAATAGTCTTTAAACCATCTAAAAAAGTCTTAGTATCAATATGCACTTCTCTTTGAGAAATAATACAGCGATCTTGAGCAAATAAATATTCTATAGGGTCCTCTACCGTAATGATATGGTCTGTCCTCTGATGGTTAATTTCGTCCAAAATGGAAGCTAAAGTCGTTGATTTGCCGTGCCCCGCCGGCCCTACGGCTAAAACAAATCCCTGGGAAAGTTTCGCGAAATCATGCATCGTGGGCGGGAGATTAAGACCATCAATACTTTTAATCTCGGTCGGAATCAAGCGCAAGGCAGCCGACATAAAACCGCGCTGAAAATAAACATTAACCCTAAATCTCGCCTTATCTTCAAATGAAAAAGAGAAGTCAAGCTGTTTTTCTTTTAAAAATTGTTCTTTCTGCGACGCGGTTAAAAGCAAAAAAATCAGTCCCTCCGCGTCTTCGGGGGTTAAAATCGGCTCCTTCTGCAAACCGATTAAAACGCCGTCTATTCTTAACGTGGGCCTCCTTCCAACCGATATATGCAAATCAGAAGCGCTTTGACGCGCCGTCGTAAGTAAAAGCTCGTTAAGTCTTTCCTGATAATTGTTTGCCATATTTTTATTATAAATAATTTTAAACCAAACGCGAAATTAATTTTAATTAATAATATTTTTTATCTACTCGGTTTCTTTTAAAATTTCTTCAATACTCACGAGGCCATCAAGAGCTTTTAAAATACCGTCTTGCCTCAAGGTAATAATCCCTTGGCGTTTTGCCTCCTCTAAAATTTTGGTTTCGGTCGGCTCTCCGGCATTAATTATATTCTGCATCTCCGGCGTCATCTGCAAAACTTCAAAAATGGCGATTCTGCCGACCACTCCCTTATTTTTACAAACTTTACAGCCTACCCCGCGATATGATGAAATATTACCGTCAATTTTTAATTTACTTTTTGCCGCCTCGGGAAGCTTATCCAACTCCTTTTTGACTATTTCCGCGACGCGCCCAGCCAGCGGTTCCGCCTTTTTACAATTTTGACAGACTTTAGAAACCAATCTCTGTGAAATCATCAAATTTAAAGATGAAGGCAATAAAAAACTGTCTACTTTCATATCTATGAGACGCGGGATTACGCCAGCGGCATTATTGGTATGCAAAGTAGAAAGAACTATGTGGCCGGTTAAAGCTGAATGGACCGCCAGCGACGCGGTTTCAGTATCGCGGATTTCCCCCACCATAATCACGTCGGGGTCCTGCCGAAGTATCTGTCTTAAACCGAAAGCAAAGTCATAACCTATTTCCGGACGCACCTGCGACTGATTAACCCCATCAATAAAATATTCTACAGGGTCTTCCAAACTGACAATATTCACATTAACTTTATTTAAAATCTGAAGCAGGGCGTAAAGCGTCGTGGTTTTACCCGACCCCGTGGGCCCAGTCAACAAAACCATTCCATAAGGCTTCATAATGCCTTCCTTAACAATTTCTAAATTTCTTCCAATAAGACCAAGGTCATCCAGACTTTTGAGACCGGTGGTCGGGTCCAAAACCCTGATAGCTATTTTTTCTCCGGCAGGCGTGGGGAAAGTGGAAATTCTAAAATCAATATCTCTATTAAAAACAATGCTCCTGAAACGCCCGTCCTGCGGCACGCGGTTTTCGTCAATTTTTAAATTAGCCATAACTTTGACACGCGAAACTATGGGCTGATGAAGCTCAATAGGCATATCGCTAACCTCTTCCAAATCGCCGTCAACCCTGAAACGAATCCTCATTTTCGCCCGCTCCGGCTCTATGTGTATATCCGAAGCGCCAAGATTAACCGCTTCTTTTAAAGTTGAAGCGACTATCTTGATTACCGGCGCCTCTTCGTCAACCGCCACGCCTTCTTCCAGTTGAATAATTCTTTCGCCGGATATTAGCCCTTTGCCCGGTTTTATATTTAAAGACCTGATAGCGGCCTCAACCTGGTCCCTAAACGGAGAATATTTTCTCATCACAAGCTCAAAGTCGCTGGGCGTGATTAAAAAAACGCCTAAATTTATCCGTAGTTGCTTCGCCACAAAACGCAGCGCTTCTTGAGCCTTGCTATCGTCGGGATTTATCATCCCAACCACCAGCATATCTTTATTTTTAGAAAGAGGAATTACTTTATAAGTATTGGCGGTTTCTTCGGATATCAAACCAAGAAGGTCTTTTGTAATCTCTTCTATCTGAACTTTTTTATAAGGTATTTTTAGAATCTCGCTTTTAACTTTAACCAATTCAGTATCGCCTATCAAAGCACGGTCATAAATAATATCTTCGGCGCTTTTCCCGATTAATAAAGACTCGCTGATTAGTTTATCGGCAACATTTTTATCCAATAAATTTTTATCAACCAATGCTTTTAATAAAATCTGATTATTCATAAAAATAACAATTAACTGATAGCGACTACGAATTAACTATCAAAATTATCGTTAACCGCTAATCGCTAACGGATAGCCGCTTAATATTTAATGAATGGGTTAACTCTGCCTGTTTTGCCGGACACAGATGGCGCGCCGGGATATTTACGCAGTAATTTAAATGTTTCGCTATTTGCCAAAACAGAAGGGTTAAAATCCGCCTTGGAAAGTTCGCTGGTTATTTTTTGGTCCCTTGGCACCAGAACTTCAATGGCCGGCTTGGGAGCGAAAAATAAAAAGTAGGCACCGCCAACAATAACCGAGAATATTAAAATTATTATTAAAAATGTTCCCCAGCTGAATGATTTTTTTTCTTCTAAAATGATAGCCATTTTTTTAAATAAATATAATTAATCGGCCTGATAATATGTGTCGACTGTCAAATCGTATATAAACGCGCCCGGCGACTTGACGACAGGCTGAATTTTTAAACTCCGCGCGTCCATTATTCTAAGATTGGTTTCTAAAGACGCAATCGCGTTTTTAAATGATTCATAAGAGCCGAAAAGAGTTAAATTTAACCGGAGCGTGCCAAGACTTTTGACAAAAGACAGCTGTGATTTGTCGGAAATGAGAGGCAAATAATCCAAAGACAACGACTGAATACTTACTCCGCTCACCAAAGAAATCGTTTGGAGCTGACCCAGAATATCCGCCACATTTTCTTTTGAAGGCAAGGCTAAAGATAAATTTTCTTTAGAAAGGCTTTTGCTTTGAGAAATCAGATTCTGAACTTGAGTTATGGCGCTGGACTGGTCGTCATAAATTTTTGATTTGGCGTCCAGTTCTCCGCTTAATAGTTGAGACTCGCTGTATTGCGGCTGCACCATTTTAATGTAAACAACATACTAAGAACTCTTTTACTTGAGGATTTCATCTTGCTAAAAATAAATTAGGCGACAATGTTAAAGTGACCTTGAACTGCGCGACGGAGCCGTCCGCCTTAGACTGATTTAAAATATAATTTTCTATCATGGGCTCGCCGTCAAAAGCCGCGAGTTGTTCGCTTAAAACTCCGTAAGATTCCGCTATGCCGTTTAAAACTAATTTCCTATCAGCCAACTTGAAACTAAAATCGTTAAAATAGATTCTTTGATGGGTAACTTTTTCCAGTAATGGGAAAATTTTAGAGGTGAATATATGTTTATTTAAAATGTTTTTTAGATTGGCCAGCTGGGAATAAGAATTTATAAAATCTTCTTTATCTTTGGCGGATATCTGGCTATTTAACTCCCCCAACTTATTATCTATATCGGTTATTTTGGAATTTAAATATGGCTTATAGCCAAAACGCAGCCCGGTATAAATCAAAACCACGGCCAACATCATAAAAAGAGAAAAAATAAAAAGACGCCAAGGCCAACCCACTGGCAGTTTTTCCGGCTGGAACTGATCTATGGAATTTTTATATTGCTGCATTTTAAAATTCTTTAATTCCCAAACCGAGCGCTACGGTAAACGCCGGGCCAAGGTCTTTAACTAACGGCTCAATTTCCGCGGGATAACCAATCCTACTGAACGAGTCGGCCTTCTCTACATTAAAACCAATCTGTTCGGAAAAATACTTTTCCAAACCCAACAGATTAGCTCCTCCACCGGATAAAATAATCCTTTCTATCTTCTCTTTATAGCCGTTTTCGAAATTACTCATTACTCTATTCGCTTCACTTATTATAACATCTAACATCGGCATCATTAGTGTGGATAACTCGTACTCTCCTCCGACGCCGATTAAACCGGCTCTTTTTTTCAAATCCTCCGCCCTTCTGACTCGTATGTTGAGCCCCGCCGATACAGTCTGCGTCAGCGAACCTCCGGCAAAATCGGTCTGGCCCACAAACTTCAGAAATCCGTTTTGGGCGACAAAGATTGACGTGGAGCGCGAACCGATATCAACAATCAAACTATTGACGCCGGAATCGGCGGTAAGAATCCTCGCGGCGCTAATGCCTTCGATTTCTAGCGCCACCAAATCCAAGTCAGCGGCTTTAAAAATATTTTTATATTTGCTGATAACTTCATTGGGTACGGAAACTAAAAGTATTTGTTGAATCGTGTTGCCCTCGTCGTCTTTTTTCTCCCCGACTTTTATCCAGTCCACGGTAACAGCGCTGATGGGCATCGGGATATATTGCTTTGCCTGAAAAATCATTGTATTAGAAGTATCGGCGCCGGACATTAAGGGCATTTCCAAAAGAGTGGTAAAAACTGAAAAAGAAGGAAGCGAGGCAACGGCTCGGCGCGACATGGCGCCGGAACGACTAATAACCAACTTTAAAAGTTCCGCGGTTTCATTATCCAGCATTTTCAAAGCGCTGGTCTGAATGGCGTTATTAAGACGTTCCAAGTGACCATAGCCCTCCAAAAATCCATAAGCCCTTAAAAAAGGCACTCCCTTATTTCTTGTAAGCTCCGCGACTTTAATGGAAGTTGTGCCTATATCAACCCCGAGATAGGAGTCACCCGAAACAATTCTTCTTAAAAAACCGAACATAAAATTTTAAAATTTGTTAAGATTAAATCTAACGGCCGAGACGACTAATTAACGACTCACCGGCAATCACTCTTAAATTAATTATACCAAATATGGAGTTAATTGCGAAAATAAAAGACTTATTTTTAGACATTCTTTTCCCTCCGCAGTGCCTTAACTGCCAAGTTACGCTTAAAGACCACGAAAAAGAAAACGCAATTTGCGGCAAATGCCTGAATGGAATTATCTTAAACACGACTTTTTTCTGCCCGGTTTGCAAGGCGCGGCTTCCGGATAATCGAAAAATTTGCCATAAAGATTCTAATTATCTTTTGGCGGCGGCAACTGGCTACAACAACGAAACAATCAAAAATTTAATCTGGGTTTTTAAGTATAAAAAATGGCGGCGGCTTAAAAAACCGCTCGGCGATTTACTTATAAATTATCTGGAAAATATTGATTATGATTTCAAAGATTATATGGTTATACCAATCCCCCTGCATAAAAAACGCGAAAGAGAACGCGGCTTCAACCAATCAAAGCTACTGGCCGAAATTGCCGCGGAAAAACTAAAAATTAATTTGGTGACCAACTGCCTAAAAAGAACCAAAAATACAAAAATTCAGGCAGAACTCAAAGAATTAAACCAAAGAAAACAAAATATAGAAAATTGTTTTGCTGTAGAAAATCCGGACGCAATAAAAAACAAAAACATTATTTTAGTTGACGATGTCCATACTTCGGGCACGACTATGGGCGAAGCCACAAATGTTTTGCGCGTTGCCGGCGCGAAAAAAATTATCGCGTTGGTTATCGCTAAAGGGGGTTAAGTTGTGGACTTGAGGGGAATCGAACCCCTATCTCCCGGATGCAAACCGGGTGCTCTACCACTAAGCTACAAGCCCATAAATTTTAAATAATCTTTTCTGAACCAAATTCCATCTGTCCGATGGCCATCGGACTGCTCTGCCACTAAGTCCCGACGTAAAAGTCGGGACCCCGACTTCCTAATTATAAATTTTAAAATTGTGCGTCGGGGCTACAAGCCCACCAAAGTTATCAATCTATAAACAAATCTAGCCCTTCATAACTATAACCTTAGTATTTTAAATAAAAAAATAAAAGCGTTAATAAAAATTAAAAAGAGCGTTTTATAAACCGCTCTTTTTAAAGAACTGACAACTTATCAATTTTTCAGTATTTTAATACTCTTCTCTCCATCTCCAATTGTTAATTTACACAAATACATTCCACCGCCCACTTCATTCCCGTCGCCGTTTTTACCGTCCCAATCAACCTCATATATTTTGCCTGCTTCAATATCCTGGTTAATTAGGTTTTTAACTAGCCCTCCCTCAACAGTATATACTGCTAAATTCGCATGCCCGCTATTCTTCGGGATATAAACAAACTTCACGGAATTACTGAAAGGATTCGGGTAGGCGTAAAAATCTTCCACAATATCCATAACTTTTGCTCTATTACAGCCTGAAAAAATTACGGCCGTGATTACCAAAAACAGACACAACAGAAAATATCTCATCTTCATTTTCGGCTTAACCTCCTTTTTTAAATTTTAAACATAGCCTATGGCTAATGCGTGTAACTGCTTTAAATATAGCCAATTTCAGCATTATTGTCAACTACTTGACATTTAGCATATAATTTGGTATTATATAGTTAGAACTTAAATAACTTTTATCAAAGGAGGAAGCCGAAATGAAAAGAATGCTGCTGATGTTTGTACTAATCTTTATGTTTATGTTGATTGCTGCTTCAAATCTTTTAGCCCAATGGTCAACTCCCTACCATTCCATAAATGAAAACGATTTGGGAGATGTGGCAAAAGCGCTTCGGGGTTCAACCAATGAGAAAACCATAACGAGAATGGTAACTTATATGGGCAGTAATTATGGTTATGCTTATGATTTGGACCAGTTTGGAGTAAATGATTACTGGGAGTCCGCCGAGGAAATGTTCCGCAGGAAAAAAGGAGACTGTGAAGATTCAGCTATTCTTATGGCTGATATCCTAAAGAAAAACGGGATTGTCAGCGAACTGTGGTATCTCGCCAGTGAAAAGTATCCCTCGGCGCATGCGGTACTGACAACACAGTATAAAGACGGTTGGGCTTATCTGGACAATAGCTACAAAGTCCACCCCTACCAAACCAAAAAAGAAGCTGTCATGGCATACTGGTCAGGACAAGGTGGAACAGGTCTTTATGGATTACTAAGCAATATAATGGACAAACCTAATACCAGCGAGATGGTTCCGGCGATGCCAGTGAAAATAGTTGGCACAGCTTCCGAACGTTTGAAGATGCATTCGCATCTCACAGAACTGCAAGGAAACGAAATAGAAATAATGCTCCCGCTGGACAAAGAAAAATACAGCCAACTTGTCCATAAGGAAGCGGTGGGTTTCCTGGCAAAGGTTAATTCCCGTGTTTTAAAAGGTATAGGATTTTCTTATAGCGAACACGGGTGGTACAGCCCCAGCCGAGAGTACAACGACAAAATGTATTCTTTCCATTTCCTCTTTCCTTATATAGGCGCCAGTTTTAACACCGGCGACTATCAAGGAATAGATATTGACGTTAACCCTATATCGTCCAAATGGGTCAAGGCTTATGTTAATATGCGTAACTTTGGCCAGATATGGGATTACAAAATGGTGTTGACGCCAATCAAGTATGTAGAGGGTCAGGCAGAATTAAATGATAAAAACTTGAATTATGGTTTTTATCTGAAACTACCTGACGAGAGCGACCCGAATGTTTTTTTAAAGGTAGGTGTCACTAATAAAAAAACTTTCAGAATAATGCTGAGCTCTCCGCAGAAAGAATTTCAAATTTCTTTCAGTAGGCCAATAACATTATCAATGGCCTATAGATGGTAGAACCAAAAGCCGCTTTCAAATGAAAGCGGCTTTAACTTTTTAAAATAAATTTTGATTTTTTATTTCATCTAAAAATAATTTACATGCCTGGGAAATTTGACGCTGGCTGTTCAACTTCCAAAGCTGGAATATCACCTCTTATTGCTTTTACCTCCCAATAAAATTTTTGGCTAAGGTTTTTATTATCAGTTGCCCGAACAATAAATTTACCCTCGATAACTGATGAGGCGGCTAATTGAGAAATTTCTTCTTTATCATTTTCAAATTTTGGAGTTAAAAGGACACTTCTATTTTCTTTTCTAACAAAAGTTTCAAAGTATTCGGGGAGATCAATCGTGATTCTACCATCAATTAATTGCCCTTCCCCTCTATAATAAACCGCGCTTTCCGGACCCTCAATGGCCGCATGAACTAATTTCATTCCTGGCTTAGTAGGGTGGTCAATCACAAAAGACTTTGTGCCATTACCTACAATGGTGTAAATTCCATAACCAACTTCGGCATATTTTCCTGTAACTGTGTCTTTAAAATAACCACCGGGTGCACCGGCACTATACCCTTCGACACCATAACTTCCTCCTTGGCCAGTCCCTCTGATTGTTCCAGTAACATCTAATTTTCTTCCCGGCACCGTTGTCCCAATGCCGACGTTGCCGGCAAGAGAAGAATCGCCCGTGACAGTTAAACTTGTAGCAGTTAGATTAGGAATACTAGCTTGTCCCGTGTTTGATATATTAAAATAATCAGTTTGATTGTATCTGATACCGAAAGCATAATTACTAGATGCGGGATATTGCAAAAGACTCCATTGACCTACGCCCGACCCTGTCATACCGGGAACAGCACCGAGAAAAATACCGGAATAACCGTTGCCCGACGGGTGAATGCGAATACCTTCGTTATAATTATTTCCGGTTGGAGATATAGACATTGTTCCGTTGACTGACAAAGTTGCTTCTGGGCTTGCCGTCCCGATGCCGACGTTGCCATCGGTTATGTTCATAACCAGAGTACTCCCAGTTACGTCTGGGTAGGCTTGATTATAAAATCGGATTCCACCGTAAGCAGAGTGAGCAGAAAATGCAAGTCCTGTGTGATAATTAAAAACATATGGAATCTGTCCATTTACTGGCGGGGGCCAAACGCTGTTACCTGCTCCCCAGCCATACAAACTAGTGCCTCCTGATGAAACCGTTGGAAAATCAGATAGATAAGTACTACCAACCACATACAATTTACTCGTTGGATTCGTCGTCCCGATGCCGACATTAGTTCCATTGTCAAAGATAATGGAGTTGCCGATGGTGCCTGTGCCGGTGAATTTTCCAACGTAATTTATCGTGCCTCCGCCATTTAATCCGGCGCTAGCCGCGCTGACTTGAGTTGTTCCGTCTGGGAACTTGAAGCCGCCGGAGGTGGATTCAATGGTTCCGGCTACGGTGAGTTTTTGTCCCGGACTCGCGGTCCCAATGCCGACGTTGCCGGATGCGTCTATAGTCATTCGTGTCACAGTATTAGCATTATTGGTAGAACTAAACGAATACGAAGGATATGCAGCGTTTTGAGTGTTTACGGATACGAAATTTGTCACCGCGTGTCCTGCGCCAATAGTAAGATACTGGGTTCCTCCTCCATCATCACCAGATAAACGAAGCGTATCAGTATATGGCCCGACAATATGTAGTTTACTGCCCGGATTCACCGTCCCGATGCCGACGTTGCCATTCTGATTCAGATGGAGGATGGAATTACCTCCTCCCAAATTAAAGTTTAGATGTCCTGTATCCACAATACGCCAGTCATTACCAGTACGAAACGATGCTGTTTGCCAGGCCAAAGGAGCATTTCCACCCACAGCAAATCCATTAGTAGTAGTCCAAATTCCATTGTCAGTTTTAATTGTGCCACCTGAAACCTCTAATTTCTGACTGGGTGCCGTCGTCCCGATGCCGACGTTGCCGCCGGAGACATTCAAGACACCTGCGCCGCCAGGGGGGTTAAGAGTGGGATTGGTCCACCCCCACACCAAACGAGCCGATAATAATACAAAAAGAAAAGAAATGAGTGTTATCAAAAATAATTTTTTAGAAATAAGCTTGTTCATTAAATTATTTAATTGATTGGTTTTTATTAATTTTATTTTCTAATATTGTCACTGGCGGATTTTCCAGACGCGGAGGCAAGCTTTTTTTCCAACAAAGAAACTCTTTGTTCTAGATATTTAAATTCTTCCAGGTCAACTTTTACTTTAAGAGAATTTTTTATAAAGCTTGTGTCGGATTTAATTATTTCAATATCTTCGGTGTTTTTCACAATCATTTCAGTATGAGAATTTAATATTTCAGTGTGAGAATCTAATGTCTTTTTAATATCACCGTATTGTTCGGCAAGCAGACTCACTTTATCATCAACATTTTCAATAATAACTCCGAGATGTCTAATTTCCCCCGCAATATCGCTTTTATTATTTTTATTTTTGTTGGATTTAATTTTATTCATACTTTTATTATTTATTATACAACAACCCAATCTGATTTTTCAGCTAATTAACAAAAACTAACGCCTATTTTGAACATATGGCTATAGCCACCACAGTTTTAAATTTATAATTTTATCTTTACGGCAATTCTCCACAAAGCGCAATAAATTATTGTCCACAAACAGCTATGGCAACACCTTGTGAACTACCGCCAAAACCACAAGCCCATCCCCCCAAACCAGTTTTCCAACCATTATCAGAAAGATAAACAGGGTAAGAACTTACAAGCTCTCCGCCGGCTACAGTCATTCGACATCCTCCGGTAATAAACTGAAAAGGAATATCACATGAAACCGCCGGATTAACTCCAACACCTGAAGTTTTCACAGTTGTAATTCTTAACCCGGTAAATTTAAGATTGCCTACCGTTAAATTATCTGCTGTTAAATCGCCTTTTACTGCCGCCGAACCGTTAACATATAACTTATAAGCCCCAGGGTCATCCGTACCAATACCAACATTACCGCTATTATTTATTGTTAAACGGTTTGCGTTATCTGTTTCTGAATATATAGAAAAATAATCGCGATTTGCTAAAGTTTTCCAAATTTTGCCTCCAAGGATGGAAAGTCCTTGGTATCTTACAGAAGCAGGGGCATTAGTATTTTTAATATTAACTCCGCCATTAAAAAGACGGTTTGTTAAAATATCTATGAAATAAGTAGGAGTGCCAATGCCAAATCCTATATTCCCCCCAGGAAGAACAATATTTCCGTTGCCAGAAACCCTAATATTACCCTGAACATCTAATGTATCTTTTGGATCGGTGGTACCTATGCCCACGGCGCCGCCAGTATAATAAATCTTGCCATTGTTAGCGGCGGTCCAATAACTCGCGCTAGAAGTATCCCATCCACCTTTACAATCACCATTAATACAGAGCTTACCCATAACATTAAAATCGGTATTAACATTTAAAATTCCTACATCATTATAAAAAGTGGTATTTGGACCGGAAACTTGCGAGGTAATTACTAAGTCTCCACCGTCAGAAATTTTGAGCGCGGTTCCAATTGTTCCCGCAATATCTAATTTTGCCCCAGGCGCGACTGCGCCTATACCAACATTGCCACTGGGAATTATTAAGGCATTTACCGCTCCTCCGGTGTTTAGAAGCAATCCTCCGGATTTACTCTGGGCTACACCGGATACATTAAGCGGGGCTGAAGTATTATT
>VMGU01000006.1 GCA_007376745.1 Parcubacteria group bacterium Athens0714_26 | reverse complement strand
GCTTTTGGTCATGGGCGTAGCTATTCTTCTTTGGTTAGCGCCTTACTTTACCAAAATTAACGAGGCTAAAATACTTTTACCTATCGCGGCTTTTATGCTGGTTTTTGACAGTTTAAGAAATTTTTCTTTCGCGCAAAGCAGAGCAAGGGAAAAAATGCAACTGGAATCCTTTAATGAAATTATAACCAATATCGTAATAACTGGCTTGGGTTTTTACTTTTTAAAATTTTACCCGGGCAGCAAAGGCCTGACAATTGCTTACGCCATAGGCACCGCCATCGGCTTTTTTGCGATAATTTTATCCATAAGACACCACCTGAAAAATCTCTGGGCTAATTTTGACTGCCGCCTTATTAAAACAATACTTTCCGCATCTCTACCGTTCGCTTTAGCCAGTTTTCTGGGAGCAATTATGATAAATACCGACCTTATAATGCTTAGCTGGATGCGCTCTCCGGATGAACTGGGATTTTATTCAGCCGCCCAAAAACCAATCCAGCTGCTTTATGTTATGGCGAATCTTTTCGCCGCCGCCATGTTTCCGGTATTATCAAAAGCCGCTTTAAACAAAGAACGGTTTAGGAATCTCCTTGAAAAATCCTTAAGCGCCTCACTACTTGTTGCGTTACCGCTTTCAATTTCGAGTATCCTATTGGCTAAACAAATTATTATCTTTCTTTTCGGTCCAGTGTACGCCCCCGCGATTCTTGCTTTCCAAATATTACTGGTAACGCTTTTGATAATTTTCCCATCAGTCATAATTAGTAATTCTATTCTAGCCTACAATAAACAAAAAAATTTCATTATTTTTTCCGCTTTAGGGGCGATAGGCAACGTATTTTTTAATTTTCTCCTGATTCCTTATTGGGGCATCGCCGGAGCCGCGACATCCACAATTTTTACGATGATTATTTCTAATACTTTTATTTGGATAAAAATGAGATCGCTTAATGATTTTAATATACTGGGAAGAATCAAAAAAATAATAATTTCCACAATACTAATCACGCCGATTATCATTCTTCTAAAATATTTTGACGTAAACCTGATAGCAAACATTACCCTCACGACTATTGCCTATTTTGTATTGCTTAAAATTCAAAAAGAAGAAACAGTCATTAATTTATTCAAAAAAATATCGGCTGGCTAAAATCACAATTTTAAATTAACCACGAAATAAAAATCTAACCAACAAAAAACCGGCGAATGCCGGTTTTTTACTGATAATCTTTACTGACTTTTAGCTTTCTGCAACTGCAAGAGCAAAGCGTTAATCTGACTCTGCAACTGTAATATTTGAGTTTGCATTACCGCTTTCTTTGCGTCATCAGACGCTGTCGAAGATACCGAAGAAGAAGTACTGACTCCAAACACTTCGCTTACTTTAGCTCGTGTCTTGGGGCCCAGTCGTCCAGCGCCGGTTTCTTCACTGCTCTTTATAACTCCATACTTTAACTGAAATTGCGTAATAGCTTTAACGGTTAACGGACCAAAATATCCGGATACCGTGCCCTCGGGATAAATACTTTTATCGCTTGCCAAAAGCTGCTGTAAACGCTTCACGTCATCGCTCCGACTTCCTTTACCTAAATCTTTATTAAAAGCAGAAGAAATAGCGGGAGCTGTTAATGTTTTAGCAGGTATTGAAGTTGTTGTGGAAGGCGTTACTTGTGTTGAAGACTTCGCGGGCGCCGCCACAGTACTACCGCCGCCGCCTCCGCCTCCACCACCGCCTCCACTACTCACAACGCCACCACCTCCATCGCTTGAACACGTATAAGTCGCAGAAGGTGTAACTGTTATGGTAAATGACCCAGAATCATTAGTTGTACTAATGGTTATTGTAGACTCGGAAGAATTACACGATCTATCCACTTTCACATACGTCATAGGATCAACCACCAACTTCCTTAAATCCGTGGAGGTAACGCGTAAAGACTGTCCCGCGGTCAGCGTCGCATCAAAACTATCAGTATTAGCCGTTACAGAATCCACGGTGCCATTAAGTGTTAATGTATAACCCCCCACCGAAAGATTCCCCCCCGAAAAAACAGCGTCATTTGCGGCAAAAGCAAGAACAGGCACAAGTATCAATCCGACCAAAATTGATAAATAAGTTTTCATAGTAATTTAGATACTTTTTAAACTAATTATTATTTACAAGAACCAGCTTCCCAATACGCAATAATGGTACCGGCCGGACGACCAGTTGAAGTTGTAGCGATGTCAGCTCTTCCTACGTACATCCTATACGGAGTCCCGTTACTCCCTTCCATTTGCAAACAACCACCTACGGCTGACGTAGAAGAATACAATGCCACCGTAGTTGTCGCGGTGCTATCTGCGGAATATTCCGTCGCTGGCGTAGTCGTGCCGACACCATTCTTCCCAACAGAAATAATGGTTCCCTCTGTGGCGATATTGCCGGTAGAACCAGTTGTTGTCGCCATCTTATTAACCATTAAATTTTGGGTAAGAGAAATACTTGTCGTTGAAGCGAAACTTAAAGTGGTAAGACCACTGGTCACACCCAAAGTGCTGCTTAAAGTAGTAGCACCTGCAACCGTCAAAGTGCCTTCGGTAGCGATATTACCTGTAGAACCGGTTGTTGTCGCCATTCCATTCACCATTAAATTCTGTGAAATAGAAACTCTAGTAGTAGTAGCATTAATTAAAGTAGTTAAGCCAGTTATACCTACCGCCCCAGTAAGAGTGGAAGCTCCACCAACCGTAAGCGTACCTTCAGTGGCGATATTACCAGTAGAACCAGTTGTTGTCGCCATTCCATTCACCATAAGATTCTGCGTAAGGGATATACTCGTTGATGAAGCGAAACCCAAGGTAGCAAGACCCGTAACATTTAAAGTACTACTTAGAGTAGATGCTCCTGTAACAGTCAACGTTCCCCCCGTTGAAATGTTGCCACTGATGGTGCTAGCGCCAAAAGCTACCGCCCAAACCACCAAAAACGAAAGAATCACAGATAAAACAACAGCAAAATATTGCTGCTTTTTACCCATAACAATACTTTTATTCATAATCTTTTTATTTTTATTTTATTTATTTTATTATTTATTTTTCGACTTTTAATTATCTATATATAATTATAAGTCTATTGGCGATTAATAACAAAAAAGACAATGTGGATAACTTTTATTTTAATAAAAACAGCCGCCAAAAACTAAAACTTGCCCGCCTGTATTTGCTGAATGTAAGAATTGCCCTCGCTTTCAAAAGACGGTTTTATCCGAATGGCTTCTTTTAATTGCGCGATTGCGTCCTCCCTAATATTATTTAAAAGATAAGCTCCGGCAAGACTAAACCTGTAATTAAAATTATTCGGGTCATCTTTCACAAAAGCCCGCCAGATCCCCAGTAAACGCTGGTAATCTTTAATCACGGAATAAGCTTGAATAAGAAGATTTTCCGGCACCTCAACAGTACCGTAAGCCTCAAACAACAACTTATCCGCCTCTGCTTGCTGCTTATTCAAAATATAAGCCGCGACCAAATTCATTCTTGCCTGCGGATAAGCCGAAGCAAAATCAAACGCCTTTTTCGCGCTTGCCATCGCATCCGCGTAATCTCCTTTTTTAATATAAAGGTTGGTTAATTCAAAAAGAATTTGCTGTTTAAGGGGTGAAAGCGCCAGTGCTTCGTTAAAAACTTTAAGCGCTTCGTCATACATTTTTTCCTGAACATAAAGATTGCCAAGAAACAAATACGGTCTGGGGTCAAGATTATTTTGAACCACATTTTTTTGTTCCTCGGTAATTGCCAACTGCAAAGTTTCATTTTTAAAATCCGCATCTGCGTTAGGCAAAGAATTAACGCCAAGCGCGAATCTCGTCAGCTGCTCGCCGACTTCTTGCCTGCCTAAAAAACTATCGTATGAAATAGCTTCTTTAAAATAAGCAAGCGCTATTTTTAAAGAATTGTAATCGCCTTGATTTTGCAGAGCGCTTATTATATCGCCGTTAACCAGAATCGGTTTTATATTTATGAAATAAACCGAGACGGCAAACACTATTAATAAAAATCCTTCCGTGATTATTTTTTTATCCCTATCTTTATCTTGCGGGCTATCCGCAGTAACACGAACCTCACCCCCATCTTCACTATAGACAACATCAAGCTTATAAATAAACGCCAGTATTGTGAAAAAACCTATATAAGTCGCGATATTGTCAAAAACAAATAAATTTTGGAAAAAATAAACAATTAATATGGTTGAAAATAAAATTATTGATTCAATTGGCAAGATTTTTCTAATATGGTTTCTCCATAGATAATAAAAAGCTACGGCAAAAATACTCAAATAAGACAAAAGACCCAAGATGCCCGCGTTGATAAGCCAATCAAAAACAATGTTATGGGAACGGTCAAACCAAGGCTCCTGCTCCCAAAGTTCAGGACGATAATATTTAGAAAAAACTACGCCGTAATTTTCAGGCCCCCATCCTAAAATTGGACGCTCCTTTACGGCTTGCCAACTCATTTTCCAAATAGCAAAACGTGATTTTACTGTTTTTTCATTAAAAGATAGTGAGGTAAGACGGGAAAGTACGGGACTGTTTTGAACGAATTTCTGGTCTTTTAAACCCCAAATTCCTCCCGTTACCAGCGTCAAAGCCGCCAAACAGCTTAAAATTATTTTCTTATATAATTTATCCTTATCCGTTTCGTTTTTCTTAAAAATCAAATACATAATGGCCGCCAAAACCAATCCTCCCAAAACCCCAAGCGCCGGTCCGCGGCTTGCCGTGAAATAAATTATCGCCAAAGTAAACAAACTCATTCCTCCATAAAAATATCTCACCGTCTTTTCTTTTGAATTTAACAGTAAAAAAATACAAAACCCTAAAATAAATATGAGGTAGGCCGCCAAATAAGCCGGGTTGCCTATTGTGCCGTCTACCCGGAAACCGCCCTGCGGAGATGGAATTTTACCCAACTTCTGCAAAAACGCGTAAATATTTTCCACTAAACCGGAAAAAACAAATAAGTTAAACAAAACAAACCAATCTTTTTTCTTAAAAACATTGCCAAGTACCAAAAAATAAGCGAAAAGATGGAGATAAGTTATTAGCCCCTCCATTCTTTCAAAATTAGACCAAAAACTTCTCGCGGGATTAACGCCGAAAATCGTTGCTAGAGTAACCACAAAAATAAATCCCCCAATAACTAAAGGTAAATAATTCTTTTTAGGGCGAAATTCTTTGTAAAAAATGGCCAAAGCCACCCATAAAGCAAAAATTATCTCAATAATAATTCTAAAAACAAAAGCCTTAGAAGTAATAAAAGGAAAAAATAAAGACCTAAAAATTAAAAGTGGGATAAGGGGTACGATAAAAAGACCCGCCTTAATCAAAAGTAAATTAACTTTTTTAAAAGTATCTTGCATAAATCTTAAAAATCAACAAATATCGCGAATTCAAATTTATCCTAAGACTATAACAAAACAAACAAGCTAGCAAACATCTATTATTCTGTCTCCAATAATTTTTTAATATAATCGGCGATTCTTTTACCCGATTGGCCATCAAAAAACTCAACTTGCTGCTCTCTAATTTTTTTCCTGCCTTCGCCGTCAAGCCGAGGATTATTCAGATAAACATTAATCTGATTAATCAGCTCCTCCACGCTATAAACCAATCTTACCCCGCCAGTCGCCTCAAGTAGCTTATAGTGGTCAAAATTAGAAAACAACTTCACGCGAGCCCACGGCGGACAATCCGGATCGCCGTCAAAACGAATATTGATAATCGGTTTATCCAAAGCCGCGGCGTCTACCGTCAATGTGGAAATCGTATTTATGGTTACATCGCTGAAATAAAGCGAGTTAGTCAAAAGATCCATATCCTCGTCGGAAAACTCAAAGTCTAAACGACTTTCTTTTTTAAATACATTTTGGCAGGGTTTTGTGATGGTTACATAAGGACCAATAATGTCATTTTCGTCAAATTCGCTGGCATTACCGGATTCCGGTCTATACCTCACCAAAAAATGAATGTCCTTAGGCAACTTACCGCTGTCCACCGCTTCCACTAGTTTTTTAATAATTAAAATGCCTGACTTATTTGAATAAACGTCAAAAAATGGCGCGCATAACACTAATTTCCGCGATGACGGAATACCCAACTGATTTAAAAAATCCTCGCGGGAAATATTTCTTTTTCTGTAATAATCATCAAATTGAGCGACTCCTAAAATCACAATGTCTTTTCCCAACACATCAGCATACTTTATTATGTCCTGCTTCATATGAGTCGTTTGGCTTATCAATTTATCAGGCAATACTTGAATTACTCCCTTGGCGGTAAGATTGTCCCATGAACGAACCATGCCGACCGTTAAAATACGCTTGCGTTTAGCCGCTCTTAATATAACCCTGTCCGATTCCAAAATAATATCCGGCACCAAAACTAAATCCGGCTTATACCTGTTAAGAAAAAAAATCACTTCTTTATTTAAATAAACAAACCTATCCAGCCACCTAATTACTTTTCTTAAAAACTTATTGTTGCCAAAAATAACAGTAAAAGAACGCTTAACTAAAAATTTAGCAAGATTACCATCTTTAATATAAACAGCCCGTTGCTTTTCACGAATAGTTCCGGTATTCAATAAACTAAACGCTATAGAATGTAAAACTTTACCCCAAAAAGGCTCGGTGGCGTTATTCCAAGACTCAAAAATAATATTAGGCTCATTAAACTCTTTTTTATAAAAATCTATTTTATGCGCGGGCGCTAACACCACCAGTCGGATATTCTTATCACGAATAAGTTCTCTGTATATATCTGTCCTAAAAAAATTTCTTGACCTTAATCCATTAAATATCGGCAAAAAAATTGTTTTCATAAACTTTCTTCGATTCTTTCGGCTAAAGATTCGGCGTCCAAATGATGATATTTTAAAACCTCGTTATTCTGCCCGCAGGCCGGCAATTCTTCCACTCCAAATGAAATTACTTTGGGGTGATTCTGATTTTTCGCCAATGTAGCCGCTATCAAAGCGCCCTGACCCATGGCTACATAATGGTCGTCTAAAGTAAATAAAATTTCATAATTTTTTAACGATTCAATCAACCATTTTTCATCAATCCTGTTTAGCCAAGGTAAATTGATTATGGCCAAAGAAATTCCTTTCTTTAAAAGAATCTCCTTTGCTTTCATAACCTCACTAAGCATAATCGGTCCATAAGCCATTATGGCCGCGTCCTTGCCCTCGCTTAAAAAAACGCCCTTGCCGATTTCCAAAAAATAATTTTCCGGCAATTTATAATTTAATTCGCAAGGAATTGAAACTAAACGGATATAAGAACTTTTTTGATTTTTCTCTATAGCCCAACGCAACGCCATCCGCGTTTCTTTTTCATTTGACGGCTGTATCATAAGCATATCCGGCATCCCGCCAATAGCCGAAATGTCCCTGACTGATTGATGCGAATGTCCGGGAGGAGCCGGTAAAAGGCCCGCCAACGAACCCGCATAAATAATTTTTGTCCGCTCGCTGTAATTATTATAAATCTGCTCATTTGGACGCGTGGTTAGAAAACAAGCAAAAGAATGAACTACCGGTAAAATTCCTTTTAAAGCCATGCCGCCAGCCATTGAAATCATATCTTGCTCGGCAATACCGCATTCAAAATAGCGATTTGGAAATTCATTTTTAAAAGAAATAAGGCCTGTGTCCAATACCAAATCCGCGTCCATAGCCACAACATCTTTGCGCTCGCGCGCTATTTTAACTAATTCATCTCCGTAAGCCGCGACAAGTTTCTGCGAATTTTGAGGCGCTACGCGCGAAGGCATTTCCACTGATTCCAATTTAAGCGGTTCCTGATTTGCTTCTAATAATAATTTATTCACTCTGTCTGTTAATTCATTTAATCCGGCAATATAATTTTCCATACTTGGCGCGCCGCTGTGAAATTTATAAAAACCATCTTCAGCAATTTTTTCCATTAAAGAAACTCCCTTGCCCTTGACGGTGTCGGCGATTAAAATCTGCGGTCTATCTTTGACGGTTTTAAAATGCGCTAAAACTTTTTTTAATTCCTCAAAATTATGGCCGTCGCATCGCGCGACTTCCCAGCCGAATGAACGAAATTTTTGCTCTAAATCTCCCAAATCACTCGTATCTTTTACATAAATATCTGATTGGATTTTATTGTGGTCAACAATAACCGTAATTTCAGAAAATCGGCCATTGGCAGTCGGCTGAAGCGACTCCCAAAATTGCCCCTCCTGCAATTCGCCGTCTCCGGTTAAAACATAAAATCTTCCTTGTTTGCCGTTAAGACGATTAGCTATAGCCATACCGCGCGCTTTGGAAATTCCCATTCCCAAAGGTCCAGCATTCATTTCCATATAGGGCGTCCCCACATCGGGATGACCAGGCAAGCCATTTAACCGTCTCAACTTATGTATCAATTCAAAATCCAATTTTTCCAAACCAATAAGAAGAGAATAAAGTCCTGGCGCGTCATGACCCTTAGAAGAAAAATAAATATCGCTCGGATTTTTATCTTTCTCATTCGGCAAAATCATTTCTTGAATCCACAGCCAAGTGATTATATCCATGGCGCTAAAGCTAGAGCCTATATGACCCGAGCCGGCCGCCATAATCATATAAAGCGTGTTGATTCTAAAAATATCGGCGAGAATTTTACAAAGCAACAAAGAATCGGAAATATTATTTCTGATTTTACCACGCTGTCCAGCCGCCATCTATCACTAAATTTGCTCCAGTCATATAAGAAGACGCGTCTGACGCCAAAAATAAAATCACGCCGTTATACTCGTCTTTGTTAGCCATTCTTTTCATCGGCGCAAGCGCGGTGTAATTCTTCAAAAATTGCTCGTCTTGATTATTAAAAACTCCGCCCGGCGTCAAAGTATTTACTCTCACCTTTTTATCAGCCCAATAAGTGGCCAGATAACGGGTTAAATTTAAAATTGCCGACTTGGTAACGCTGTAAGAAATCGGCTTTACAAACGGCTTACCGAGCTTCTCGCGATATTTATAAATATTCTGATTAGGCGAAACTAATCCGTAAGTGGAAGAAATATTAATTACGCTTCCTCCGTTGTTTTTTGCCATTTCTCCTCCAATAATTTGGCAGCAATTAAAAACCGCGGTCAAATTGACATCCATAACCGCCTGCCAGCTTTCCGAAGAATAATTTTCAAACGATTTATTTTCCTCCCAATTTGTCCCGGGAGGCGCGTCAAGCGCGGCGTTATTTATCAAAATTGACGGAACCCCCCAAAGCTTTTTTATTTTTTTAAGAGCGACGGCAATCTGTTCTTTCTTGGTAATATCAACCTGAAATAATTTTATCGGCAAATTTTTGCTTATTTTTTTCAATTCCGAATTTAAATTTTTATGCACGTCAAAAACAGCTACCTTGGCGCTGGCTTTGGCTAAAGTTTTAGCGTATTCAGTCCCAAGCTGGCCGTTTCCGCCGGTAATAATCGCTACCTTATTTTTAACATTAAAAATATTTTCTAAGTAATTCATTTTTATTTTAAACTTCCCAAACAATATCTTCTGATTTAATAACTGTATCCGGCTCAATATTGATTTTCGCTTTTTTACCTATTAAAAAACTAATTTTATTTGGCTTTAATCCATAGCCCGGACTCTTGCAATGAACCATATCGGCGGTAACCGCTGTTCCTTTAGGAATCAAAACTTTAGAAACTAAACTTTTAGCGTGCTTTTTTCTCATCACCATTTCTTCTGTAAAACATTGTTTCGTTGATACGCCCAGCGCCTTTTCCAGGCGCCTTGCTCCGTCAACCATCGCCCTGAATTCCTTAGGCTCTATACTTACTGTCCCGTGATCGGGTCCAGGCATTAACTTATCTAAAGTAATATGCCTTTCTACGCTATTAGCTCCCAAAACAATCGCGGCGAGAGACGGCAATATATCCTGCTCATGGCCGGAATAGCCCACAGGCAAACCATAACGTTCTTTTAAAAACGGTATGGTCATCAAATTAAATTTTTCGTCTGGCGTGGGATATATGGAAACGCAATGCTTGATAATCAATTGACTGTTATATTTCAAAATAGTTTCAACCGCTTCGTCAAATTCCTCCAAGGAAGTCATGCCCGATGATAAAATAACCGGCTTGCCTTTTTGGGCGACATATTCAAGAAGCGGAATATTAGTATTGTCAAAAGAAGCAATCTTATAAAGGTCTACTCCGATTTCTTCCAAGAAATCAACGCTTTTTTTATCAAAAGGCGTGGCAAAAAAAATAAGACCCAAATCTTCGGCGACTTTTTTCAACTTAATAAAATCCTCCATACCCAGCTCCAAATGCTTCCTGTATTCTCCGTAGGTCTTTCCGAAAATCTGGTCTTTGGTTTGGGGACGCTCTAATAATTCTTTGGCGCAAACTTCTTCTATAAAACGCTTTTGAAGCTTAACTGCGTCAGCGCCCGCTTTCGCCGCTTCCTCAATCAGTTTTTTGGCTATGAAATAATCTCCGTTATGATTATTGCCTATCTCAGCGATAAAAAAAGTCGGCTCATTTTGACCGATGTATTTATTACCCACTCTTATACGATTAGGTAACTTTTTTGATTTTTGTTTTATCATAAATTATTGACTTACAAAATAAATTAAATAGCCACAATAATATAACATCTTATACTGTTTTGGGTCACACCCACCATTTTTTCTATTCAAAACACCGATTTGATAAGTAAATATTAAAGATTACTAAAACTATTCAAGGCATCCTTCACCTTAAATATTTTCTCTTCTGTACTCAAAACTGTTTTACGCGTTCCCCTCAAATGAAAGCCAAATGGTTTATTTTTCCACATAAATTCTTCCCAATTCCAGGCCGCTACATCAAAATAGCCCAAATCAGAAAAACCTATTTCGGAATAATAGCTACTCCTCTTAGGAACATAAAGCCATTTATCGGGAATTATTGATTTAATTATTTTTTTTATCAGAACAAATACAAAATTAGAATTTTTATATGGTTTTAAAACGGGCAACACGCATTCGTATTTTATCTTGCTATTCTTATAATATTTCCGGTAAAGAGCGTATCCCGTATCTCTTGATAGTCCAATTTTCCCGCGATTTTTAAAAGTTAAAATATTCCTGTAAGAAATTTCATCGTATTGAGGAGTAAAATCCAAATCTTTAATATTGATTTTATTTAAATCAATAAATAAAGAAAAATGGCCGGGAAAATAACGAATTTTTTTCCATAATCTCGGGTGCCACGGTGAACCTAAAAAACTAAGATTGTTTTTTTTCATATATTCAATAATATCTTTTATCCATATAGACCTCACGATATAAAAATCATTGTCTAAAATTAAAACAAATCGCGTTTTTACATACTTAAGAGAACTATTTATCGCCACGGCGTGATGATAGCTTCCTCTGACGCCGGCCGGAATATTATCCGCCAACTTACCCGCGCCCGGAACTATCAAAAATTTATCTGCATCTATTTTTTCTTTAAGATCCGCCGGCGAATTATCCGCCACAATCCAAATAAAATTAACTCCGGGATTGAGTTGTTTTACTAAATCATAATTCAACTCCAGCAATTTTTTGCTAGCTTCCGAATGATAAACTGAACAAATAGTTATTTCTATTGAAGAATTATTTTTTAACATATATTTAAGTATATTTTAATAAAAAGATTACCATAAGACACCCGTCATTTCAACGTAATAAAAAAAGCGCCTTGCAGATAATTTGTTATTCACAAATTTTTCCACAAAGCGCTCAAGTCTTCAATTAACTTTTAACTTTCAACACCTTAAAGTAATCCGTTGCTTTTTTTATCAAAAGATGGTGATGTTCCACCAAATTTTTCGGAAGGCTTTCAACATTATACCAAGCTCCTCTTGGCGAATCCTCCTTTCTCGCAACACACAAAAATATTACAACATGCTCCAATCCTCTCGAGGTAAGATACAACATCGTACCTACAAATTTAGGCTTAGCGCCAAATTGCTTAATGCCAAGTTCACATTTCAAAATCCGTCGAAACGGTTTTTCATATATAGCCGTTTCTTCCATCACTTCTTGATCACAAAGACCTAAAGCCTCCACAAATAAAGGAGCATCGCTTCCCCGCAACATACTTCCAGGAGAGTTTAACTTGTCGCCATAATAAGGATCTTCCGAAAGCCCAGGCCTCGATAATAACAAAACCTCTATCTTATCCTGATTTTTTTTCAAAAAAACCGTCTCAATTGCTGTCAAAGCCGTAATGCGTTCCACTGCATGAAAAACATCTGCCGGTAATGGACATTGAGAATCAAATTCCCCCAATAAACTTACTACTAACTTCACATTTTCCGCACTAATCATAATCCCTCCTCCTCAATTTTTAAGATGCTAATAATATTTTAACTCAAATTTAAACAAAAGTCAATAGCAAAAAATTTCTCTATACTTATTTATAATAGTTCAGATTCAGGTCTAATCACCCAATTTTGAAAAGTCTGAGCATTCTTATCCCTATCTGAAATAATCGGATTTTTAATTGGCCATTCAATTCCTATGTCCAAATCATTCCAAATGATATTTGATTCTGCTTTAGAATTATACAAGGCCGTATAACCATATTGCACATCAACTAAGTCGCTAAGTGCGCAAAATCCAGCCGCAAATCCGCTAGGCGCATACAACAACTTTTTATTATCTTCACTAAGTTCCAACCCAAACCATTGTTTGAAAGTGTCTGATTTTTTTCGTATATCAACAACAACAACAAAAGCATTGCCTTTTGTAACTCTTATTAATTTTCCAAGCGGTTTATCCCACTGAAAATGTAAACCTCGCACCACTCCTTTTTTCGACTGTGATTGATTAAACTGGACAAAATCAACGTCTATACCCGCTTCTTTAAACTTATCCTTACGGCATACTTCTATAAAAAAACCGCGGTTGTCCCTGAACACTTCGGGAGTTATAATGTATAAATCATTTATATCAGTTTTTTCTATCTTCATAAAAATTTTCTTTTAAATAAACTTCAATTTTTTTGATAATTTTATTTTCTCCGCCCGCTAATTTTATTTTTTTAATTTCTTTTAACGTCGCCCATCTTAAACCGTCGCCCTCCTGTAAGCGCGGCCGCGAATCTTCGTTCACGCCGCATGCATAAAGATGATTGGTATAATCATTCAAATCTCCCGAAAATGAATGTATCATTAACAATTTACAACTATTCTTATTTATATCAATATCAAATTCTTCTTTCATTTCTCGCGCCGCCGTCTCAACGTATTCTTCTTCGCCCTCTCTGCTTCCCCCGGGAAAAGTCCACATATTGGGATAATCTATTTTTTTGCCGTTACCGTCATCTCTTAATTGCAAAAGTATCTTTCTGGATGGCTTTATTAAAACAACAGTAACACCCGTTATTTTATTTTTAACCTTAATACCACTGCGCTTTGTATTGCTTTTCATAATGATTAATATATTCCTGTTTTTGTTTAATTTTTTGCCACCACGATTTATTATCCAAATACCATTTAACCACATCTCCCATATCGGAATCCACCGAATATTTTCTGCGCCAACCCAATTCTTTTTGTAATTTTGAACAGTCCGGCGCGTAACGAAAATCAGCCGACGGACGATCATTCACGTGTTCTTTAAACAATTTAATGTCTGTCCCCAAATAACCAGCCAATAACTTCAAAACTTCAATATTGGACTTATGTTCTCCGGAAACATTATAAATGCTAAAAATTGGAGCTTTATGCGCGACCAAATCAATGGCGCTGCAAAAATCCAAAACATGAAGCCAGCTTCTAATATGTTCCCCCGAGCCATGCACGGGTACTTTTTTACCTTCAATAATGCTAGTTATAGCCATTGGGATTAATTTTTCCGGATACTGATGCGTTCCGAAATTATTTGAACCCCTTACTATGATGGCTGGAGTTTTAAAAGTTTTAATATAAGTTTGCGCCAATAAATCGGCGCTTGCCTTGGACGCGGCGTAGGGATTAGAAGGTCTCAAAGGGCTATCTTCATCGGCGAATCCGTCCGGCACAGAGCCATAAACTTCATCCGTTGAAATATAAATAAATCTCGGCACACTATTTCTGCGAACAGCCTCAAGTAAAGAATGGGTACCCCTGATATTGGTATGCACAAAATCAAAAACGTTAAATATTGAACGGTCAACATGAGTTTCGGCCGCGAAATGAATTATTAAATCAAACCGGTATTTCTTAAAAAGGTTTTCTATAAGAGTTTCGTCACAGATATCGCCTTTTATAAAGGTAAATCGTTTATTGGTTTTATTTTTAGCTTCGCTGTTTTCTATATCCGATAAATTATCCGGGTTACCCGCGTAAGTTAATGCATCCAGATTAAAAATATGATAATTCGAATATTTGTTGTAAAAATATCTGATAAAATTAGAACCTATAAAGCCGCAACCCCCGGTCACTAAAACATTTTTTTTCTTTGTAACTTTTTTCTTGGGCATATTCTTTATGACTTATATTTATCCAAAAATTCACCAAAAACTTCTTTCATATAATCCAGATGTTTACGCCCCATACCTTGATGACAACCGATTAAAAACGAGTTCTTCATAACATAGTCGGCAACCGGATAGCCACCCTTTGCCAACTTAACGCCTTTAATACCGCGGAAAGCCGGCTGTTTCAAAACATTACCGGTAAAAATAGGCCTTGTTTGGATATTATTTTCTTCCAAGTATTTTGTTATATCAAGCCGAGAAAATTTCACGCCCGGCTTTATCGTCAAAGGAAAAGACAGCCAAGCGGTATCGGCGCGCGAATCTTGTTTGGGCAAGATAAAAAAGTTTTCATACCGCCCAAAAAATTTAAGCAGTTCTTTAAAATTGTCCTTTCTCCTTTTTAAGAATTTAGGGAATTTCTTTAACTGCTCCAAACCAAAAGCGCCGTTTATTTCGGTCGGCTGAAAATTGTAGCCGATTTCACTAAAAATAAATTTGGCATCGTAGGTATCGCCGTCCAAAACTCCGGCAAAACGCTTTTTTAACTCTTCCGATTTTTCGTAAAAACCGAAAAGCGTGGAGTTTCTTCCCCAGTTGCTCATTATAAGGGCTCTATTGGCCAGTTCCGGATTATTAAAACAAATCATACCTCCGCTCGCCGCGGCCGTAATAATATGCGAGGCATAAAAACTTGTTGTAGAAATATCGGAATAATAGCCGGTAGGCTTGCCGCCAAATTTAGCTCCGAGAGTATCACACGAATCTTCAATAAACAAAAGATTGTATTTTTTGGCAATCTCCCGAAGACGAATCATATCGGGGATATTACCGATAAGGGACGGTATCATTAACAGCCTGGTTTTTGAGGTTATAAGTGATTCAATCTTATCCGCGTCAATCACGTAAGTTCCCGGCTTAACATCCACAAAAACCGGCACAAGCCCTTTTTGGATAAGCGGCGCCAAAGTCGTGGCAAAAGTTAAAACCGGCGTGATAACCTCGGAACCCCTGGGTAAATTTAAAGATTCTATGGCTATTAAATTAGCGGATGATCCGGAATTTACCATTACGCCATGATTCTTTCCAAAAAGAAACGCTATTTTTTGTTCAAACTGCTTGACCAACGGACCCTGGACCAGATGATTTGGATTAGCCAAAACTTTATTCACGGCATTTATTTCGGCTTTGTCATAAACCGCCGCCGCGTAAGAAACTCTCATTTTCACGTGTTTTTTCATATATTTATTAATACCAAAACATCCGTTAGTAATGCGACAAAAAATCCAAATTATCCTTAAACCATTTTATTGTTTTTTCCAATCCATTTTCAATATCATACTCGGGTCTCCATAAAAATTTAGAAAAAGTCTTATTCATGTCAGTCTGCCACAAGCCATTATCATAAACAACATTATGAAAAGCATTCCAATTAACTCGGCTTTTTGAACCAGCAATTTTTAATACATAATCAACGAGCATTTTAATTGTAGTTTTATTACCGGTGCCCAAATTAAAAATTTCTCCTTTGCAATTTTCAGCTTTCTCCATGGCCTCCATATACAAATTAATAACATCTTCAACAAAAATAAAGTCTCTTGTAATTTCCGGACTCGTCAAAGAAATATCCTTATCTTGCAACGCATTAATAATCACATTATAAATAAGCCGTCCTTTTTGAATATATGGGCCGTAGGGAGCGGCCAAACGAAAAGTAACAATTGGCTTATTTTTACTTTTGGCAATTGCCTGACCATAAAGCGTACCGGCTAATTTTGTAATACTGTACAGCTCAGCCGGCTCGCAAATATCTATTTCTTTTAAAATTGTTTTTTTAGGGCCGTATTCAAAAAAACTACCCGTGTTTATAAAAAATTTATAATTTATTTCTTCTGCCGCGTTTATCAAATTAACGGTTCCTAAAAAATTGCTTTTAACAACCTCTTCAGTTGATGCCATTACCCCACTCATTATTGGAGAAGCCGCTAAATGAAAAATCCCTACTGGATTAACATTGCGTACAATGTCTTTTAATTTATTAAAATCCGACAAATCGCCATAATGAATTTTTAATTTGGATAAAACGTCTTTTATTCTCCACAAATCCGATGCCGGCCGAATCAAAATATGAACACCATAGCCACCCTCAATCAATCTCTTTACCAAATGAGATCCTATAAAACCGCATCCTCCTGTAACAAAAATATTTTTATTCATAAAAAAAATGTTTAACCTTCTGTAATCCTTCAAAAATCCGAGGGGATAATTCCCTTAAAAAGACTCTGTTTCTCCACAAGAAAATAGTCAGATAAATTGGCAAAATACGAAGTTTCCGACCCAAAGGAATATTTCTCGATCTAATAACTCTACTTACCACCGCCCAGACATAACGAAAATGACGTTTATTATCTCTTAACGCCGCCCCAATTTCATCATTACTATAACGCTCGGACACGGATTGTCTATAACCGGTTTTTTTATACAAAATATTAGGCAAGGAATAAAAATGAGTCGCAAGCGCCAACTCACACATAAATACCCTGTCATGAGCCTTGCACTTTGGGAACGGAATCCTTAAAAGATTTTGTAACAACTTTGTCCGAAAAAGACCGCAAAACCAATGAATAGGTCTTTCGCTAAACATCATTTCAAAAACCCTGCTATAATTTAAATTTGTAAGATTTAATTCTCCTGTATAGCAAACCTCATCACGAACGCTTCCGTCATCATAAACGCGTAATACCGAACTCATCGCAACCCCGTATTGAGAATATTTATCCAAAACAGGCTTAAGAATTGAAATGAATTCCGGGTCCCAAAAGTCATCATCTGACGCCAGCATAAAATATTCTCCTTTTGCCTCTTTTATAACATAAGTAATATTATTAACCTGTCCTAAATTTTTTTCTTGCCTGATATAGCGTATCCGATTGTCATTTTTTGCGTATTCTTCGCAAATTTTACGAGTTTCATCAGTGGAAGCATTATCGGAAATAATAAGCTCAATATTTTTATATTCTTGACCGAGTAAACAATTAAGCGCCTGCCGAATACGCGGCACGCCGTTATATACAGGAAGTCCTATACTAACCAACAAATTATTATCTTCATTATCCATAATATTCAATCATCTCCTTAATGCCTTTTTTAATGGAAATTCTCGGCCGCCATCCGACATCTCTTTTAATGCTTGAAATATCGGCATATATTTCTCCGTGCGTAATTTTATTATGTGATTTTTTAATCCGGAACTTCAAATTATAAAAATCATAAATCATCTTTAAAATTTCTTGAATTCTAACTATGTGTCCGGATCCGATATTATATACTGAATTTTTATTGGCAAAATTATTTTTATCCAAAATCGCCACCATCGCGTTGGCAACATCTTTTACGTTTATAAAGTCATTCCCCCCGTATAAATTATTGATGATTGGACGTTTACCATTTTTAAAACAATTAATAATATAAGGAATCAACGATGTCTTTTTTTGCCCCAAGCCATACACAAAAAATGGCCTGACCCAAATAAATTGAATATTGTATTTTTTTATCATCTCTGACGCAAAACAATAAAGCGAAGTTTTTGCCGCCACAAAAGCATTAAACGCGGCAACATTTAGTTTTACGCCTTCGCTGATTTTCCCCGTATGCCCCCTATACTCCCAACAACTTCCAACACTCACTATTCTTTTACACCCTAATTCACAAAGCGTCATTATCAAAGCAATGCTATTCATTAAATTTTTTAAACTCGTTTCCGCGCCATAATCAGGGATTCCCTCCCAAGCCAAGTGAATCGCGAATTCTGGTTTAAATTTTCGCAACTTATTTTTAAAAAGATGCAACTCCGAAAGATCTCCCTTAATAAAAGAAATATTTTTGAAGTCGCGAAAAAGCTCGGTATTAGATTCTCGAGACAAAATCAAAATATCATAATTCTTGCGCGCTAATTCCTCAACCACGTATTTACCTATAAATCCGGTTCCTCCGGTGATAAAAATTCTCATTGTTTTATCAAAGATTTCACCGCTTTCAAAAGATTAAAATCCTGATTAACCAAAAAAGCTTTACAATCCGCGGCTTCACCAGCTTCAAGATCTCGCTCGTCATCTCCAATAAAAACAGCCTTGGTTAAATCAATGGCATGATCTTTAGCGGCCTGAAAAAACATGCCCGTTTTTGGTTTTCGGCATTCACAACCTTCATTCCATCCATGAGGACAATAATAAATCCCATCAATATCCGTGCCATTTTTTTGCAACTCCTTTCTAAAATTATCGTGTATTATTTCTAAATCTTCCGTTGTCATCATTTTTCTTGCTATACCTGCCTGATTAGAAATTATATAAATACTGTAATTATTTTCTTTTAACATTTTTATCGCCTCTATCACTCCAGGCAATAATTCAAATTCTTTCCAATTTTTAATATATTCACCTCTCGCCGCCTTTTTATTAATGACCCCATCTCGATCAAGAAAAATTACCTTTTTAGGTTTTAAAAATTTCTCAGTTAACGGCAATCTTTCAAGGCTACCAATACTGTAATATTTGTGATCAGTCATAAACCCAGCCATTTTTTTATCTTTTAATAAAACAGGAAATATCACTTTTTCAAAAGAAAAATTGTGTTCGGGCATCAAATCAATAACTTTTTTGTCCATAATAAAAAATCCAGCTTCCACTCCGTTCAAATTTTCCGCAGTCCGAGTTTTATCATAAACAAAAACATAACCGCTATCATCAACTAAAATATTATTTTTTGTTGAATTATCTCTATTTGTATAAATAGTAGAGGTAAGCAACGCATTATGACCAAAATGAAATTTCAAAAACTTTTCTAAATTAAACGGCAAATAATTATCGCAATACAACAAAAAAAATAAATCATCTAATAAGTGACTCGCATTTTTTATTCGCGTACCTGTCTCGTCTTCTATTTTTCCAACAGAATATTTTATTGAAACGCCGAACCGCGAACCATCCTTAAAATAATCCATAATTTTTTCAGGCAAATATCCCAATAAAAGAATAATTTCTTCTACGCCCTTCTCCTTCAATAATTTAATTTGATATTCCAAAAAAGGCCGACCATTAATAGGAATCATCGGCTTAGGCAAGGAATCAGTTAAAGGACACAGACGAGTCCCGAGTCCACCCGCCAAAATAACGGCTTGTCTTATTTTGACTGATTTATCCATCGCAAATCTTTGCTTAATTTATTATTTTCTAAAAGATATTTAATCTGCCCCAATCTATTACAATTTCTTCCTCTAAACTGCTCTTCGGTAAAACCAATCCGTTTAAACAAATCAACCAACTCTTTTCCGCCCTTATCCAAATCCCATTCTGGTTTGTAATAATCTTTTAAAACAGTAAGAATTTTTTTAAAGGAAACCTTGTAAGTTCTTGAATCAGAACCGTGTTCACCGGTAAAAACAAGACTACTGCCCGGCACCGCTCTTTGAGCCGCCTCGGCTAACTGCCTAACGGTATAATTCCCGTCTTTAATTCCCACATTAAAGGACTGGCCGGCTATTAATTCTTCCGGCGCCTCTAAACCAGCGATAAAAGCGCTGGAAACGTCACGCACATGAACCACTGGCCGCCAAGGAGTTCCGTCGCTTTTTATTTCAATTTTACCGGTAGTATAGGCCGAAGCAACAAGATTATTAAAAACAATGTCGCATCGTAGCATGGGACTTGCCCCAAACACCGTAGACGGCCTGAAACAAACCACGATAAAATTAAAATCGCATAATTTTTTTAATTCACACTCAGCTTCCCATTTTGTTTTAGCATAAGCAGTTAAAGGATTTTTATCGCTATTATCCTCATCTAGTTCTTCGTCTAAATTGGAAACTCCATACATACTCTGCGAAGAAGCATAAATAAATCTTTTAACGCCGGCTTTTTTAGCAAGCTGTGCTAGTTTAACAGTTGCTAAAAAATTAATATCACTAGTTAGCGAAGTTTCTAGTTCCCCCAACGGATCATTCGAAAGCGCCGCCAAATGAATTATGCAGTCTATATTTTTTAAATCATCAGCAGATATATCTCTGACATCTTTACTAATTTGCCTGACATTATTTTTAAAATCAAAAACTTTGCACTCTTCATAATAATTTGTGTCCAAACCAGTCACCTCGTATCCCTTTTCTAAAAGAAGCTCGGTCAAAACCGAACCCACATAACCATTATTGCCCGTAACTAAAATATTCATAAAATATTTTTATTTTGACAATATTTATATTTATCCTTGCAAATCCATTAGTTCCGTCTCCTTTTTAATAAGGGTTGATAAAAGATGCTGAATCAATAAATGCATATCTTCTATTTTCTCCATTTCAGATATCGGAATATGAATACAATGCTGAACACAATTAATTAATTTCCCACCATCATAACCGACTAGTCCGATGGTAACCCCGCCGCGCTCATTCGCATATTCAATGGCGTTAATCACATTCATTGAATTGCCGCTACCGCTTATCCCGACTACCACATCGCCCGGTTCAATTAAATTTTTTATTTGTTCTACAAAAATATTATGATAATTCGTATCATTCGCCCACGCCAGTAAAATCGGGACATTATCGGTAAGACCCACCACTTTAAATCGCAGTCTCCCTTCAGAAATTGTTAATTTTGAAAGATCGTTAACAAAATGAGATGCAGTTGCGGCGCTGCCTCCGTTACCCA
>VMGU01000005.1 GCA_007376745.1 Parcubacteria group bacterium Athens0714_26 | reverse complement strand
CTAGATAACTGGTGAAACTAAACACCAATATCAAAAACTTGGCAACTAGGAAATTAGAGAATTAGTAAACCGGGTCCTAGTTTATCAATTTACCAGTTCCCTAGTCCCTGATTTACCAGTTACTAATCATTAATATTTTACTCACTTCCTTAAAATAAATCAAATTGTTATAATAAGGATAATTTTAAAAAATATATGGAAATAATCAAAAACGACAAAATTACGTGGTACGATATTTTAAATCCCACAGTTAAGGATATAGCGTTTATTAAAAAACAGCACGGGTTTCATGCGGTAATTTTAGACGAGTTATTAAATCCCTCGACGCGCTCCAGAGTTGAATCATACGAGGCATATCTTTTTATGGTCTATCATTTGCCGATGTACAATTCAAAAACTAAAACTTCAAAAAAAAACGAGGTGGATTTCTTAATAACCCACGACAGTGTAATAACAATCCGTTATGACAACCTTGAGCCAATTAACAACTTCACAAAAAACCTGCGCGGTAACTCTGAATTAAAAAGTATGATGATGGAAAATACCGGTAAGATTGTTTATGGACTAATAGAGGAAATTATCTCCTTCTCCCTGCGTCAGCTTAATCATATAGAAGAAAATGTGAGTGTTCTGACTGAAAAATTATTTGATGGCGACGAGGCTAAAATGCTAAAAGATATTTCCTATGCCAAAAGAAATATCTTGGACTACCGAATAATCAGCAGGCCGCAAGAGATAACCTTACAATCACTGAAAGAAATTGGTTCAGTTTTTTGGGGCGACGCCTTTAGGGTGTATCTATCTGATTTAGTCGGAGACCATCTTAAAGTAACACAACGATTAGAAAACTACCGCGAATCAGTTGAGTCCCTAGAATCAACCAACTCCCAGCTACTAAACGCAAAATCTATGTCTATAATGAAAAAATTTACCGTGCTTGCCTTTCTCACTTTTCCTCCCGTGTTTGTCATGGCATTTTTCACCGTCGGGGTTATTGACCAAGCCTTTTCTTATAATCCGCTTATATTCTTAGGGAGTTTTATTTTTGTAATTTTAATCAACTTTATAATGCTTGCGATTTTCAAAAAAAGGGGGTGGCTTTAAATTTTAATTGATATGATTAAAATACTTGATTCCCTATCTGGGAAAAAAGAAATTCTGGAGCCGACAAAAAACCGCCCTTTGCGGCTTTTTGTTTGCGGCCCCACAGTATACGACTATCCGCATATCGGTAATTACCGCACCTTTGCCGCGTTTGACCTGATAGTTAACTATCTCCGCTCGCAAAAATACAAAGTTTTTTATCTGCAAAATATTACCGATATAGACAATAAAATAATCAAAAAGGGCATAGATGAAAAAACATCGCCGCTGTTAATCGCCAAAAAATACGAAAAAATTTATCACGAGGGAGAAAAAAAGCTGAACATCGGCTCGGTCACAAAATATGCCCGCGCCACCGGACACATTAAAGAAATAACCAAACAAGTCCAGACTCTACTTAAAAAAGGCTATGCCTATAAAATCAAAGATGGCTGGTATTTTAACATCGCCAAGTTTATCGATTACGGCAAATTATCCGGCAGGACTTCACTCCAGGCCGAAGACGCGGTAACCAGAATAGATGAATCCGTAAATAAAATAAACAAAGGCGATTTTGCACTCTGGAAATTCCCTGACACGTTTACCGACTCGGAACTAGACGATAAGGCTAAAGGTAAAAAATTTTTAATAGACGGCGGAGAACCTTTATGGAAAACACCGCTTGGTTGGGGCAGGCCCGGCTGGCACATTGAAGACACGGCTATCACCGAAAAATATTTTGGCACGCAATACGACATTCACGGCGGCGCCACCGAATTAAAATTCCCCCATCACGAGGCAGAAATCGCCCAGCAAGAATCCGCTTCCGGAAAAAAACCTTTGGTTAAAATTTGGATGCACATGGGAATACTTTTTGTTGACGGCAAGAAAATGAGCAAGAGTCTTAATAACTTTATATCCGTAGATGATTTCCTGAAAAAACACCGTGTAAATGTTTACCGCTATATCATCGCCAGCTACCACTATCGCTCCCCCATCAATTACACCGAACAGCTGGCTAAAGACGCGCAAAAAACCCTGGATAATATCTCCGGATTTTTGGCGAAATTATCGTTGCTTAAAAATAAATCTTCCTCCGTAAAAATTGAAATTAAAAAATACGACGGCGCCTTTTGCGCGGCCATGAACGACGACCTCAACTCGCCTGAAGCGTTGGCCGTAATATTTACCTTTATTAATGAAATCAACCCTAAAATTTGGAATTTGAGCAAAAAAGACGGGCAAATAATTACAAGATGGCTGAACGAAAAGCTTAAAATATTCAAAATTTTCTTGAAACCCCTTAAAATTCCCGCGAATATAAAGCTTTTGGCCCTAAAACGAGAGTTATTAAGAACTAATAAACAGTTTGCCCAGTCCGACCTCTTGAGAAAAAAAATAGAGGCGTTAGGATACTCTATAGAAGACACGCCAGTAGGACAGATGATAACAAAAATCGAATCTTAAAATTTAAGGCTTAACCAATAAAATAAATTCAGAAGCTGGGATTCTAATTTTAATCTTATGGCCAAAATTATAAAACTACCTCCGCAAAACATAGAGGCCGAACAATCAGTGCTCGGCGCTTTAATGATTGATAAAAATGCAATTATAAACGTCGCCGATATTTTAATAGCGGAAGATTTTTATAAGCCCGCCCACTATAAAGTTTATGAAGCAATTCTAAATCTTTATGAAAAACACGAGCCGATTGATATTTTAAGCGTTACCACCAAACTAAAAGAAAACGAATCATTAAAATCAATCGGGGGTACAACATACCTTACGGAACTGGTGGAATCAGTACCCAGCGCTTCCCATGTGGGTCACTACGCGCAAATTGTCAAAGAAAAAAAGATTTTACGTGATTTGATATCCGCTTCATCTAAAATTGCCGAGGATGCTTTTAACCCCACCGATGACCTCGGAATACTTCTGGACGATATTGAATCCAAAATTTTTTCAATCTCACAGCGTTCAATACCCCAAAAATTCACCAGTATTAAAGAAGGGCTTAAAGAGGCCTATGAAAGAATAGAAAAACTTCATAGGGGCGAAGGAGGGCTAAGGGGACTTGGCACGGGATTCACGGAAATTGACAATATTCTTTCCGGACTGCAAAAATCCGACCTCGTGATAATCGGAGCGCGGCCATCACTCGGTAAAACCGCGATGGCTCTGGACATCGCGCGGCATGTTGCCGTAAAAGAAAAACAACCGGTAGGAATTTTTTCTTTAGAAATGTCCAAAGAGCAGGTAATTGACCGCCTTATCTCTGTTGAGGCACAGCTGCCTCTCTGGGAACTAAGGACCGGAAGATTAAAAAATGACGAGGATTTTGAATTGATACAAGCCGCTTTAAACGAACTGTCTAATTCTTCTATTTATATTGATGACACACCGTCTCCAAATATCTTGCAAATGCGTTCTATGGCGCGCCGATTGCAATCAGAAAAAGGGCTTAGTTTGTTAGTTGTAGATTATCTGCAGTTAATAATGCCTCGAACTTCTTCCGATAATGTAGTCCAGCAAGTCACGGAAATTTCGCGCGGGCTCAAAGGACTGGCCAGAGAGCTTAATGTGCCGGTACTAGCCCTATCACAGCTTTCCCGAGCCGTAGACCAGCGTGAAATAAAACGACCCAGATTATCCGACTTGAGGGAATCCGGTTCTATTGAACAAGATGCCGACGTAGTAATGTTTATTTATCGTAAAGATAAAGACCGGCTAAATCCCACAGCGGAAGAAGAAAATACAGCCGAGATAATTATAGCCAAACACCGCAACGGCCCCACTGGCTCAGTCAAACTTAAATTTGACCCTGAAAAAGCCAGCTTTAGAAACTTAGACAAATACCATTAATACTAAACCAACGTATGCTGTCAGACCCTATTAAAAAGTTTTCTGATTTATTTTCTAAACTTCCGTCCATAGGGCCACGCCAAGCCATACGGCTAGCTTTTCATATCACGACTTTAGGCAACGCAAAAATCAGGGAGCTGGCGGACAGCATTGACGGCTTAAGCAAAATGGCGACCTGCGCAAATTGTTTTTCTATTTATCACGCTCACCATGAAGGTAAAAATATCTGCGAAATTTGCCTCAACGAACACAGACGCAAAGATATTATCGCGATAGTTGAAAAAGAAACCGACTTGATATCGCTTGAGCGGACAAAAAAATTCAATGGGCGTTATCTGGTCATAGGCAACCTTCAAAAAACCGGTATTTTAGACAGCGAGCAAAAATTAAGACTTAATAGCCTGAAAAAATTTATTAATAAAGATTTAAATGGCAAATCTGCCGAAATAATCATTGCTTTTAATCCGACCACTTACGGTGACCTGAACGCCGCGATGCTCGCCAGCGAACTTAAAAACTTTACTGAAAAAATCACACGGCTGGGACGAGGCATTCCAACCGGAGGCGAAATAGAATTCGCGGACGAAGAAACTTTAGAACAATCGATAGACAGGAGAATTTAACACTTGATTTGGACATCTTCTTGTATTTCAATTCCAAATTTTTTTAAAGCGGATTTCTTAATTAAATCCATTAATTTTATGGCATCTGCGCAAGACGCATTATTTTTATTAATAATAAAATTAGGATGTTTTTCTGATACTTGGGCACCGCCCACAATCAAACCCTTTAAACCCAGCGCGTCAATTACTGCGGCCGCAGGAATCACCGGAAATGGATCACTCTTAATAACTGCTATAAATTTATTTTTTATTTTTGCCGAAACATCCCGCACGGGAATATTTTTAAAGAAACTTCCAGCGCTAGGATATTCAAGCGGCTGATATGTTTTTCGATAAATAATATGGCTATTAATTATATCTTTGATAACTTTTTTATCGCCTATTTTGAATTTTAACTCCGCGGATAAAATAATATCATTATTATTTTTAAAAATACTATCACGGTAATCAAATCGGCAATCCTTATAACTCCGCATCATAACCCTATTGCTGTTGGTGTTAAAACTCTCAACGCTAATTATAGATTCTCTTATTTCTCCGCCGAACGCCCCAGCATCACCTCTAATTGCGCCTCCGAGAGTCCCGGGTAATCCTCCGGCCCATTCTAAACCACTAAAACCGTTTTTTGTATAAAATTTAACTAAAAAATCCATAGGTGCACCGCTTGACGCAAAAACCGCTTCCTTTCCCTTTCTGGCTTCTACCCACGAATTTTTAATTATTAAACCATCAAATCCATTATCGCTAAACAAAACATTAGACCCGCCACCGATAATAAAAAATTTAATACCTCTATCTTTGGCCCATTGAATGGCTTCCAATAATTTATTTTTATTGTCAGCTTGAATAAAATATCTGGTTTTACAACCAATTTTAAATGTGGTGTATTTTTTTAACAAAATATTCTTTAAAATTCTCACAACTTCATTTTAGCCCAAATATTCAAAAAAATAACCCCGAAATGCTTTCGGAGTTATTTAATAGAAGTGATTTCAAGCTCCGTAAAGTGCTGCCTATGGCCCTTTTTCTTGCGGTAGCGGGTCTTGGAATGATATCTAAATACAATCACCTTATCGGCTCTACCTTGACCCAACACCTTAGCTTCAACCTTGGCGCCGTCTACGTATGGCGCGCCGACTTTAACGTCTTCTCCGTCGGCAACCAATAAAACTTTGTCTAAAAGTAAATTAGCGCCGGCTTCGGCGTTAAGTTTTTCTACTTTTAATTTTTGCCCGGCGGATACCCTGTATTGCTTCCCTCCGGTTTCAATGACTGCAAACATATTTTAATTAATAGAAATAATAGCAAATACTCCAATTAAAATCAATAAGGTGAATACGGGAGTGGAAAACGCCAACAAATAAGACAAAAACTTTTCCCGAAGATAAAGCTCCCGCCCAAGAAAAATATTAAGCCCGATCATCACCAAGCCAGAAAACAACAGATTCAAAACATCACTTTTATTGCCCAAAAAATCAATTCCGTTAAAGGTATCGTAGTGAATAACTAAAAGATTCTGGACATATGACAGATTGGTATAAACAACCGAAAAACCCACCACGATAAAAATGATGCTAATTATAAAAGGAAATAAAGTATAGGGATCTTTTAAAATTCTCGGCACAATCATAAATATAATTTAATAATATAAATTATGTAGCCCCAACGAGAATCGAACTCGTGTTTTGGCCTTGAGAAGGCCACGTCCTGGACCACTAGACGATGGGGCCATAATTAAGTAATTATACTTAATTTATCGCAATTCTACATTACCTTAATTTCTTCCACAACCTTTTCCAGCCCGACAGAATGTGATGCTTTCACTAAAATCAAATCACCTTTTTTCATTAATTCCTGAACTTTTAATTTCGCTTCATCGGCACTATCAAAACTATAAATATTTTTCTTAGGCATACCGGCTCTGGCGGCGCCGTCAGCGATAAGCTTGCCGCGCATACCAACGGTTACAAGTAAATCAAAAACCTTGCCCGCCATTTTACCAATAGCCTGGTGCGCGTCCGAAGTATATTTGCCTATTTCCATCATATCCCCCAAAACGCCAATTTTCCTTTTTGTTTTTAAAGACTTCACCGCTTCGATGGAATTTTGCATAGACAAAGGGGACGCGTTATAAGAATCGTCTATTATGTAGGTTTGTTTAATGCCGACAAGCAGCCTGGCTCTTTGTGGCGGAGACTGATAATTCAGAAGCGCTTCCGAAATTTTAACCAAATTCATGCCAAAAATTAATCCTACGCAGCTGGCGGCGGCAACGGCATATGCCTGCGCCTTGCCAAAACAGCCATCTATACGCACGGGTACAAAACTTCCGCCATAATTAAGTTTGAAAGCAATGCCCACCGGAGAATTATTACTCATTTTGTTTTCAAAATTAGTTATGCGCACTTCGGCGCCGCTACCAAAGCCAAAAGTGGCAACGTGCGCCCTGGTTCTCTGTTTCATTTCCAAAACAGTCCTGTCGTCAAAATTTAAAACTGCAAAGCCGGTATTAGACAAAGATTCAATAATTTTAGATTTCTCACGAGCCACAGCTTCCGGCCCACTGAAAAATTCAACATGCGCCGGCACCTCGCCCACCGCCGTCACTATTCCTATCTGTGGCTTGGCAATTTCAAGCAAGTATTTCATATCTCCCGGCTTATCGGCGGCGTATTCCAAAATTAAAATTTCAGGGTACTTCATCTTAATTATTAATCTTGCGAGCGAAATTAAAATAACTTTCACCCAAAAAAACTTGCTTTCAATTTTCTGGTAATCTCCGAGAATGGTTAAAGGCAAACCAATCTCGTTATTAAAATTACCTTTCGTGGCCCGCACCGAACGGCAGTTCTTTAAAACAGCATAAATAGCTTCTTTGGTCGAAGTTTTTCCGACGCTTCCGGTAATAGCAATAACGCCCGGCTGATATCTTTTAATCGTCCACTTCGCAAGCTTTTTAATAAACCATTTCAAATATATTTTTATTTTTTCTTTATTCATCATAATTATTTTATCGGCGGCTGACAGCTAGCCATTAATTATTGATTATTGCTTATATTGTCCGGAGGAATATTATAATAGTTTAACGTGAATTCCGCCAGTTCACGGAACGCCGGCACCACGGTGGCGCCCGCCAACGTAACATTCGGCTTATCTAATTTTATTAAAATTATAAAACGAGAATCATAAGCCGGAGCGAACCCCACATAACTGTGTATATAAACATCTTTACAATATCCTCCGCATTTAACATCCACAAACTGCGCGGTGCCAGTTTTTCCGGCTACATTATAATTTAGTATTTGCGCCACTTTGGCTTTATCCACGGCCGAAACCATCATTTTGACGGTCTTTAGGGCAGCGTCGCTTGAAATTACGCGCCTGACAACTTGCGGCTGACTGTCCGCGGTAATAAACGGTTTCATTAATAATCCGCCGTTAGCGATAGCGGAAATAGCGTTAATCAACCGAATGGGAGAAACCGCTATGCCCTGGCCAAACGTAGCCGTCGCAAAATCCACATCCTTAAAACTTGTTTTCAAAGTTCTGATATTTCCCGCAAGCTCACCCGGAAGTTCTATGCCAGTTTTTTCATCAAACCCAAAATCAACTAAAGATTTATAAAATAAATCTTTGCCTATAAGCTGGCCCGCTTTCACGGCGCCGATATTTATAGACTGCTCTATCACCTCTGTCATCGTAACCTTACCATGAGCTTTTAAATCCCAATTTTTAATGGTTTTACCATCCATTCTAATTGAACCATTATCAACTATAGCGGTATCCGGCGTAAACTTTTGATAACTCAATCCGGTTGCCATAGTTATTACTTTAAAAATGGAACCCGGTTCATAGATTGATTGGGTAGCCGGATTTAGAAAATCTTTTAAGCTGTAAACTGAATAATTATTGGGGTCAAAAGTCGGGTAATTACCGAGAGCCAAAATTTTACCGGTTTTCGGTTCCTGAACTATGACCGTGCCCCCCTCGGCTGAAAATTTCTGGACTAAATTTAAAAGGACATCTTCGGCTTTAGCCTGAATATCAGGGTCAATAGTTAAAACTATATTTTGCCCAGCCTGTGGCTCAATGATTTTATCGCCATCCGCTTTTCCATTCATGCCGCTTAATTGTTTATCAAAAAACGCTTCTATGCCGTATTTACCGGTTAACGAGGGACTGTCAGCATCGGGAGCGGTAAAACCCAAAACATGAGCGGCCAGAGAATCATATTGGTAAGACCTGAAACGTTCATCTTCTATATAAATTCCTTCAATTCCGGCGGCTCCTATCGCCTCCGCTTTATCAGCTTCCACTTTATCCGCTATGTGTTCGTACGGGTCATTATTTTTTGACAAAGAAGCGAATAATTTATTTCTATCTAGATTTAAAATTGAAGCCAGCTTGTCCGCCGCATCCGAAGGATTTTTAATTTCTTTAGGTATCGCGTAAATAACCGGATACTCTTTATTAATCGCGGCGGGTATTTTAACACCGCTTCTGTTGGTAAAATAAATATTGCCCCGAACGGCCGCTAAAAATCCCGAAACGCTGTTTTGCGCCGCCGCTTTAGCAGAAAAATAACTTCCCTTTTGAATCTGAAGATTATATAAATTATAAATTAACCCGAGATATAACACGGCAAAAAACGCTGATAAAATTAATAGACGCTTCTTCATATTTTAGAACTTACAAGCTGCCCTTCTCGGCTAAAACTTTCGAGTTGCTTTCCAGATAGGCCGGGTTTTTCTCCTGGACCAGATTCAACTCTTTCGCCATAGTTTCCGCATTTTTAAAGTCCAAAATCTGATAAATTTTATCTTTATATTCCGCGTTAACTTCCTGAAGGCTCTGCAACTGTTCCATCCCGATACTAATAGAATGCCTCATATCAACATTCTGGTTATAAAGGTAAATGCTAAAAATTGCCATCAAAATTAAGGCGAGTATTACAAAAATCAACGACGCGCTTATGCTGTATTTATTTTTATTTGGTTGAATAATGGTCATAGAATACTTATTAACTAATTAGCTTGGCGGCTCGCAGTTTCGCCGAACGGCTACGCGGATTATTCATAATTTCCTCATCGCTTGCCGCTATCGGCTTCTTGGTAAATACCTGTAATTTTCCAATTTTGCCCAAATCACGAAAATAATTTTTAACCAGCCGGTCCTCCAAAGAATGAAAGGATATAATCGCCACCCGACCGCCGATTTTAATGATTTTATCCAGATTTTTTAAAATTGTTTCAAGATTTTCCAGTTCTTTATTAGCAAAAATCCTTAATGCCTGAAAAGTTCTGGTTGCCGGATGGATTCTCCCCCTTTCATATCCGCGAGGAAGAACATTTTTAATCAATTCGGCTAACTCTTTGCTGCTTTTTAAAATATTTCCTCTTCGGTTCCTTTCCACAATTACCCTGGCAACTCTTCCGGCAAATCGCTCTTCTCCAAAATCCCTGATGATGCTTTCCAAATCTTTCTGATTAATCCTCGCGAGAATCCGGTACACCGGGATACTGTCATCGCTATAGGTCATCAGAAGCGGTTCGTCCTGATTAAAACTAAATCCCCTGCCCGACAATTCCAATTGGTTAGAGGAAAAGCCGAGGTCTAAAATTAATCCGTCTGCCTTGCCCAAATTATATTCTTCCAAAATTTCTGGCAGCCGCGCGAAATTATCATTTATAAAAATAACGCCTTCGCCCGAGAATTCTTGGTGAGACTCACGAATTAATTTATCCAAAGTATTTTTATCCCATTCTATCGCCAATAATTTTCCTTCCTTGCCGACAAGCTTCAAAATTGCCAACGCATGGCCACCCTCTCCAAAAGTTCCATCAATAAAAAATTCTCCTTTTTGGGGGCTTAATAAATCTATTGATTCATTTAAAAGAACTGGTGTATGTGACATAAATTAAATACTAATTTCTAATTTTCAATTTCTAATTTACGAATGATGAATTTTATTTTAAATGCCGAGTTCGCCTAATTTTTCCGCTATGTCCTCCGATGCCGATTCGGTTTTGGATTTATATTGTTTCCAGCTTTCGGCATCCCAAATTTCAAAACGGTTATAAAGTCCGGTAACTACCGCTTCTTTTTTTAAATTGGCGTAATTTCTTAAATATTCCGGTATTAAAACCCTTCCCTGCTTATCAACTTCAACATCCGTGGCCTCGGCAAGCATCAAACGTGAAAAAGCCCGCGCGTCAGACCGAGTTAACGGCAAAGAAATAATTTTTTGCGCGAGTACTTCCCATTCTTTCATGGTAAAAACAAAAAGACAGCGATCCAGACCGCGGGTTATGATTGCGCCCGCGCCCAGTTGCTGCCTGAATTTAGCAGGAACGGCCATCCGTCCTTTTGAATCTAAATTATGTTGATACTCGCCTAAAAACATATATTTATAAAATTAATGGGATTATTATTTGCCCGAAATCCCCACAATTGGTTTGAAAGAAATAAGTGGCGAGCGACCTAGTTATCCCCAGATTTGAGACTTATCCCCATAGTTATCCACAATTCCCCACCACAGTTTAATTCTACTCCACTTCAGGCCGATGTCAAAAATATAAAAAAGCCGCATAAAATGCGGCCTTTTGGATAATATTTAGATATTATCCACAACTATCATAAATTACTTAATCCCCACTTTTAATAGCTTTAGATATTTTACGAATAACTGCTATTGATTGTGTGGGCTCAACAGGAATCGGACCTGTGACCTCTCCGATGTGAACGGAGCGCTCTACCATTGAGCTACGAGCCCATTTTATTAACGAGTACATATAAACATTCTTACCATATAAACTTCGGTGGATGAATCTACCAAGCCGACGCGTCGGTCGGCTCCCCGACTTCATTAATTATTTTAATTGTGCGTCGGGGCTATGCGCCCAACTTCTAATTCACTATAAATAAAAAATACGCCTGTTTCAATGGGCGTATTTTTTATTTTAGATAAAATGAAGTTAATTTATGAAACCAGCATCATTTCCAGCTTTTATATAAATAAATGAACGAGTAGAAAATTTATCGGGTACCCGCTAACGAAGTGTGCAGGGTGATAAATTTTCGTAACGAGTGAATATTATTTGTAAAAGCGAAATGCGCTGGTAAAGAAATTAACTGAATAATTATTGAAGTTCTACGGTAGCCCCCGCTCCCTCAAGTTTCTTTTTCAAATCTTCAGCCTCTTCCTTCTTAAGTCCTTCTTTTATAACCTTAGGAGCCGCGTCCACGAGATCCTTTGACTCCTTAAGACCCAAGCCAATAGCTTCTCTGATAACCTTGATAACTTGAATTTTTTGTCCGCCTCCATCTTTAATCATCACCTTCCAAGCAGTCTTTTCTTCGGCCGCTTCACCGCCAGCCGCGGCTCCTGCCGCCACTGTGGGCATCGCTGCGGAAACGCCAAATTTTTCTTCAATCGCCTTAACCAATTCACCAAGTTCAGTAACTTTCATTTCGCCTATTTTATCCAATATATCTTTATATTTTTCCATAGTTTTTATTTTAATTAATAATTTGTAATTATTTCGACCCTAAATGCCTATGCGCTCGGGGCAACAACCTCCGGCTGTTTAGCTTTTTCATTTAAAACCAGCAATAATTTCTTCATCGGCATAGTAAGAAGCATAGCTATTTGCGCAAGCAATACTTCTCTAGTCGGCAACTTAGCTATCACGTTAAATTCATTAGCGTCAATGAATCTTTTTTCCACCGTGTCAACGCCGCCCAAAACCTTAAACTCGCCTTTTTTGCCTTTTTCAATCTCTCTGGAAAATTTATAAATTGATGACGCGAGCGAACTTAAATCACCCGGGATAAAAATAGTCCCGAGCTGCGTTTTAAACTGAAGCGGGTCAAAATCCATTCCGGAATCTTTAAGCGCTATTTTAAGCAAGCGCTTTTTTAAAACCTTAAAATCAGCGCCTTGTTTTTTAAGCTCTCTCCTTAATTTTTTAATATTCTCAACGCTGACCTTATTAAAGTCGGCAAATACCAAATTCTGGTTGGATTTTATTTTATCCAGACCAAATGATACCTGTTCCTTTTTTTGAGTTTTAGTTAATGCCATTTGATTTTATTAATTATAATATCCTTACAATGAAGTCTTCGAATATCCTTCGACTCGCTTCACTCGCTCAGGATGTTTTTTGCTCTGCAAAAAACAAAAAAGACCTTTAAGGTCCGTAGGTTCTCCCCTGTTATTTAAAGGGATAGTTTTCCTCGACGGGTCTTGCGCTTATCCAGCTGCCCGTTGTCTACGGATTAATTAAATAATAATCCAACTCCTAAAATGCGTCAAGTGGTTGTACTCGTCCATAACATTTGAGACTTTTCAACTGTTAATTTATTACAAATATAACGTAAGGGCGAAATAAGTCCAATCGACCAATGCGGACGTCTGGT
>VMGU01000004.1 GCA_007376745.1 Parcubacteria group bacterium Athens0714_26 | reverse complement strand
CCAGACGTCCGCATTGGTCGATTGGACTTATTTCGCCCTTACGTTATATTTGTAATAAATTAACAGTTGAAAAGTCTCAAATGTTATGGACGAGTACATGTCCTTGATAAATAGTAGTAAAAGGTGTTAATTTAGCGTGTAGCTTAAAAAATAAATAAGGAGGTTGGAATGACAAAAAGGGCTGTTGTTTTTATGACTACCGCTATAATAGCGGTTATCCTTCTTTCTTTTGCGTTTCCTCTTCGGCTAAGCGATACGGATAGTAAAGGATTTTTTGAAGTCTTTGGTAGCCACAAAATTATAATCATAAAAAACAAACTCATACTTTTGTTTTTTAGGGAAAATAAACCGGCAGTTATTTATCGCGTGGCCATAGGTAGAGGCGGAAAAGAAGCCACTCCCGAAGGAGTTCATAAGGTCACTGATAAAGAAAAGAATTATTCATGGTGGCCCACGAAAGACCAAAAAAAATTAGCAAAAAAAAGAGGTAGTATTTTACCAAAAGTTGTTAGTTGTACCGACCCTAGAAATCCATGGGGATCTCGCAGATTAAAATTAGACGTAAAGCAAGGAGACGGATACGATGTTTTTCTTCATGATACAAATCAGCCGTACGCAATAGGGAAAGCCATTACAACTGGATGTGTAAGAGTTGGTAAAAAAGCTATGGATGAATTGTATGACGAGATTGATATTGGTGATTCAATAGTCGTAGTTAAAAGTTTTTGAAGTTTAAAATAACCCCGTTCTCCGGGGTTATTTTATTTTAAATATTTTCATAATAATTAATAACACAATTTTTATATAGTTTTGTCAACTCAATCTCAGCGCCACTGATAATTTTATTGGGTATAGTGATGGCTATCAAATCTAAACGATAACCTTTTTGTTGATGAACTAATTCCGGATAAGAGCCGGCATATAACGACATGGTTCTTTTTAGTTTGGTCAATTTTGATTTGGTTAAATTTTCCTCCGGTGTTAAACCACTGGAATTTGAATCACACAACGTCTTAACCTCAACGAACACCAATATACCCTCGGGGTTCTTTGCGACTATATCCAATTCTCCCCACGGCTGGCGGTAGTTTCTTTCGATAATTTTGTATTTATGATTTTTAAGGTAAAGGCAGGCAATGTTCTCCCCTAATTGGCCAACTTCTAAATTGTTAGTCATACAAATTCATTATATACTAAAAATGTTACCGCGATAACATTTAACTAATGTTTGCCGTAAAACATTGATGAATATTTCTATGGATTACATAAGAGGATTAGTAGAGGGCGAAGGATGTTTTTCCTTTTGCTCTGTCCCGACTATAAACAAGAAAACTAGAAACAGACTCAAAATACCCACTTTTGTTATTCAAATGAATATCCGCGACCATGCTTTAATTGAAGGCGTCCGTGATTGTTTAAAATTAAAAGACAAAGTTTATACTCTTAAGCCGTATCTTTTGGACGGTTTTAATCGGGGGAAAACCGCAAGGCTAATGGTAAGGGATTTTGGGGAATTAAGAAATATAATAATCCCATTATTCTATAAGAAATTTGTCGGCTATAAAGGACAACAATTAATACAGTGGTTAGAAAATATTGGTCATGACCCTGATGTTCATCCGAATTACAAGGTCTTATATATTTTATACAAAAGCGGTCATTTTGAGAAATAAACCAGTGTATAACAGAATTGTATGATTACGCTCCATGGTACAAATTGTTTCACAGCAAACAATTTTTCTTATTTGTTCGGGAAACCGCACTGAATGTTTTACACTAAAGTGTAAAACATTTGTTAAAATCACTGTAAAAACCGGAGAAATTGTTTCACAGCAAACAATTTTCCGCGTTTGTGAGGGAAAGTGTGCACGATGTTTTACACCTTGTTTCACACCTTTTTATAAGAGATGTCAAGTATGCTGTATGCGTTATTTATAATGATTATGGTGATAGGCTGGCGCTTAATTTGTTTGTTATGATAGTTTGGGCTTACTAATACTGGAATAATCTAGTAGTATTATCTTTATGAATTCAAAATTTAACGCCGCGGTCTTTATCGGCAACGGGGGACGCCTCAAAGCTATTTATGATTGTTTTAAAAAAATTGCTAACGCTAAGACAGTTTTAATTATTAGCGATAAGATTTCTTCGCGGGGCATTGACTGGGTTAAGGCAAAAGATAAAAATATAAATGCTTTTTGTTTTCCTCTTAAAAAATGGCTGGGCGATAATCCGACAAAAACCAGAAAAGATTTTAATATTGAGCTGGCTGAAATTTTAAAAAGCAATAAAATTAATCTTGTTGTTTTAGCCGGCTGGGATGTTGTGCTGTCGGATGATTTTTTAAAAAATTTTCCAAATCAAGTTATTAACATTCATCCGGCTCTATGCCCGGCTTTTCCCGGTATGCATTCTGAAAAACAGGCGATGGATTACGGCGTAAAATATACCGGTTGCACTTTGCATTTTGTTGATGTCGGAGTAGACACCGGACAGATTATTTTTCAGGAGGTTGTTAAAATAGGGGATGGCGACACCCTTGAGGAGTTACAAGAAAAAATCCACCAAAAAGAAGAATATATTTTAATTAAGGGAATTAAGGCAATTTGCGCTGGTAATCTTTTAATAAAAGGAAGAAGGGTGATAATTAAAAAATAAAGCTTCGTGATCGTAATGCCGTAGTATTTTATAATTTAAAAACCGCTTAAAGCGGTTTTTAAATTAAGAGAATTAAATTAATTAATGTTTGGTTTCCGGTTTTTTTGTTTCTTCTAAAATATTTTTTAACAATGCGTATAATGCCTCGGGTTCTTCTTTATACATTATTATAAATTCTTCTTGATTATCGTTAAAAAGTTCTCGGTATTCTTTAGAGTGGTCTTCTATCCATTTTAATTTTTCTTCGTTTGATGATTTGTCTATAAGGAATCGTTTCATTAATTCGCATTCTATTTTGATGGCGCAGACTTCGGGGGACAGCTCTTTTTGTTCCGGAGCTACATCTTTATGATTTAAGGGTTTGTATTCTTGCGATTCATGAGATCTTTGTAATTCCATAATTTTAATAAATTAATTATTATATAATTCTAAAATTTTTTTGGCCCGTATTCAATACTTAATAATTTTTTTATTTATATTCAGAGATTTGAGCCCGGTTTATCCTGATAATGGCTATGTTTTTGGTGGTCTATTTTTGAAATAGTTCGGACGGTTTTCGTCGCCGAAGGCGGTGAAAAAAGCCCCACGCGAAATTCCGAAATCGTGACTCCGCCGCGCCGATGATAATTTCAAGTTTGAATGATTTAAGGATAAATCGTCTCAGTAATTTTTTCAATTAAAAGTAATTGAAAAAATTACTGCTTTAGCGGCAAATTCTTTTACAAACAAAAAAAGAGGCGTCCAGAGTTGATTGACTCGTAGACGCCTCATAGACTATCAGGATCACGGAGAGACTTGTTTAAAAAGACCGGCGATGATTTTCTCGATGCTATCGCGGAATTTAACATCGTCATCTTCTAAATGTTCGTGCCAGCCGTCCTGAAATCTCTTCCAGTCGTTGATCTCTCGTCCGTTGCGGATGTCAACCGCATCATACATTCTATCTTCGCGTAATGGGAGAAGACGAATTTGCTGAGGACCGCTATACTCAGAGCAAACAGGCAACCATCTCTCGTATTTCTCACCGAAAAACAGATACTTACGGCCATGTCTCAGTTGATGATGGATTGCCGTGACGCCTTTGTGGACGATACGGCGAACCGAACCATGTTCATATTCGATCTCTCCTTCGTACTCTTCTGGAACCCACTTCCAGCGCCAATTGTACGGATCGCCCTTGAACCACTTGCCTTGCACTTCGATTGCCGCCGCCCTCTTGAAGGCTTCGACAATCTCTTTGCCAAGACACTGCTTGGGTAATGTGACTTTCATTAGTAACCTCCTTTTTCGTTTGTGGTGTGCTAATACGATGACACAATGCCATCGACTAAGAATAATGTTAGCATATATCATATTAAAAGTCAATAGCAACGCAAAGACCTCTATTTCTAGAGGTCTTTGCAGAGATTTATGAAATTTTCTTTTCCCAAAAGCAGAATCATCAACTGATTTTTTCGTTCAGAAAACCTTACGATTTGGCCGCCGAGCGAAGCGAGGCGGTTTCCAATTCCTTGCGCTTTTCTAAAATGTGGGCGTTCAAGGGATCGAACCTTGGGCCTTCTCGGTGTAAACGAGACGCTCTGCCACTGAGCTAAACGCCCTTATAAATATATGTGCGCGTGCTTGGATGGTTTGACAAGCTCATCATTTACGCAGTACATACTTTAACAAGCTTAAATCCATTTTCAATACTGGGCTTGTAAAGTGCGCCCACTTGGACTCGAACCAAGGACCCCGGTCTTATAAGGACCGTGCTCTAACCGACTGAGCTATGGGCGCAAATCTATTTATATTTTGAAATAAAATAATCTTCTATTGTCTTTAATCCCATTAAAACCCTTTTCCCTAAGATAGCGTTTCCAATTGCCACATTACAAGTGCCGTGTCCAAATCCATTTTTGTATGTTATATAACTTTTATTTGAATTTTTAACATATGGTTTAATGAATTGAAATTTATTAATTTTTAATTTCTTACTCCAAAAGTCAATTTCTTTTTTGATGTCCATATCTTTATATAAGTGTAATTTTATTTTTAACTTTTCTCTATTTATATTGAAACATTTTTCTAACCAAAAAATAAAATACTTCTTTTGTTTTTCCTCCCTCGCCCCAGTAAAGAAAAAGCCCAGCAATGAATATATCTCGTTTAGAAAGAGGAAAGATTACATTTTTTTCTTCGTCATAAATTTGTTTAAGTAGATTTTCTTTTCTTTTACGGCAAGTTTTTATATAGTTTTCAATTCTTTTCTCATTTTTACCCATTAATTTTTCAAGTTGTTTGGGAGCAAGAGGAAAATTTTTTAGCCAATTACTTAAAGTGCTTTTACTTACTTTGAGAGCTTGCTTAATTTGGGAGTAACTTTTTCCTTGTTTTCTTAATTCAATCGCTGTTTGTTTTTCTTCTTGTTTCGCCATAACCGTATAGTTAAATAATCTTTGATATAACTATATATCAAAGGTTCATTTTTATAAAGAGTTTAAATTGATTTAAACCATTATCGGTTTCAGGTTAAATTTTTTTAAAAGGCCGTAAAATTCTTCTTGCTCCAAAGTTTCTTTTTCCATCAATGTTTTGGCAATGTTCTCTAGGACTTTTTTCCTCAAGCTTATTATTTTTTGGGCGGTTTTATAAGCTTGGTCAATTAATAATTTTATTTCTTTGTCTATTTCCGCCGCAATGGTTTCCGAATAATTTTTTTCCGAAGAAATTTCTTTGCCGAGAAATACCAGTTCATGCGATTCGCCGAATGTCATCGGGCCCATTTTTTCGCTCATACCGTATTGCGTGACCATGGTATGGGCGAGTTTGGTGGCTTCCTTGAGATCGTTTGACGCGCCCGTGCTGATGTCTTTAAAAATTTCTTTTTCAGAAACATAGCCGCCCATTAAAGTGGCGAGTTCGGCGGTAAATTGGGATTTGGTTTTCAGATGAATGTCTTCAATTGGTAATTTTATCGTATAGCCTCCGGCTCTGCCGCGTCCGATAATGGATATTTTATGTACCGGGTCGGAATCTTTTAAGCTGGCGGCAATCAACGCGTGCCCGGCTTCATGGAAAGCGGTTATCTCTTTTTCTTTTTGAGAAATTACCCGGCCTTTTCTTTCCGGTCCGAGTAAAACTTTTTCAATTGAAGAAAATAAATCATTTTGATTGATAATTTTTCTGTTGTTGCGAGCGGTAAAAATAGCGGCTTCGTTCATTAAATTAGCCAAGTCTGCGCCTGAAAATCCCGGCGTTCTCACGGCAACTTTTCTTAAATCTAAGTTTTGTTCCAACGGTTTATTTTTTGCGTGGATTTTTAATATTGCTTCGCGGTCGTTTAAGTCCGGTAAATCCAGTATAACTCTGCGGTCAAAGCGTCCCGGTCGCAACAAAGCGCGGTCTAAGATGTCGGGACGGTTGGTGGCGGCTATTACTATTATATTAGTATCTCTATCAAAGCCATCCATTTCTACGAGTATTTGATTGAGTGTTTGTTCGCGTTCATCATGTCCTCCGCCAAGTCCGGTTCCGCGTTCGCGTCCTACCGCGTCAATTTCATCAATAAAAAGTATTGATGGCGCGGCTTTTTTGGCAGTCTGAAAGACATCTCTGGTTCTGGCCGCTCCCACGCCCACAAACATTTCCACGAATTCAGAAGCCGATATATAAAAGAAGGGGACTCCGCTTTCGCCCGCCACCGCTCTGGCTAAGAGCGTTTTACCGGTGCCGGGAGAGCCCATAAGCAGAACGCCGCGGGGTATTCTCGCGCCCATTTCTAGGAATTTTTTGGGGTTTTTAAGGAAATCAACCACTTCTTCAAGCTCCTGCTTGGCTTCCTTTAGGCCAGCTACGTCGTTAAAAGTAATGCGGTCTTTGAAAGCGCCGAAAAGCCGGACGTTTGAACGGCCGAAAGAAAATGCCTGGTTGGCGCCGGTCTTGGCTTGTCTGAAAATAACCCAGAAGATAATGCCTATTACTATTAAAGGAAGGAGTGTGGGCAGAAGAATTCCTATCCAGAATTGAAACCCACTCTCGTTTTTAATCTCAAGAGAAACTTTTTGCAGGGCATCCGGCTTAACGCCGTAATTGCCCAGTGTCTGGGTTAGCCCAAGCTCGGCTTCTTTTTCGGCAACGGCTTTTTTACCATCTTTTATATCTATATTCAGGGTATTGCCCTGGACGGTAATTTTATCCACTTGGCCGCTATTTATATCGGCGGCTAATTGATTAACGGTAATTTTTTCGGTTTGGCTTTGATTGCCGAATAATAACGAAAAGGTAATGGTGATTAATAATAAAGTTAAAATAGCCCACGAAATATTTTTATACATATTCATTTTAAAAAACTTAAATTGCGCGTCGGAGTTTCAAAATGATGCGTTTTTCTTCGGGTTTAACGGATTCAATTTTGAAAGGATAGGATTTCCCGATTTCCAGATTTTTTTTCATTTCGTCCAAACTGCCGAATTCAGAAACATGCACGATGCCTTGGATTTCCGGATCCAGGCCTATAAAGGCGCCGAAAGGATTAAATCTTAAAACCGTGCCCTGGATTTCTAAGCCATCTTTATATTTTTCAGACACTTTATTCCAGGGATTTTCTTGCAGGGCTTTTAAGGAAAGAGTTACGCGGTCATCTTTAATTTCTAAAATTTGTACTTTGACTGAATCGTCAACTTTTATGATGTCTTTTGGATTATCAATTAATTTATGGCTAAGTTCGGATATGTGGATAAGTCCTTCTATTTGTGGATTGTCGGCGAAACGCACGAAAGCGCCAAAATCGGCAACGCCGGAAACAATACCTTCTATTATATCTCCGACTTTATATTTGGCTAAAAGCTCTTTAACGCCTTGATTGGTTATTTCTTTTTCCGAAATAATCAGTTTTTCGTTGCGGGGATTTAAATCAAGAATTTTAACTTCTAATTCCTGGCCGACGAATTTTTTCAATTCTTCCAGGATTTTTTCTTTGGCTCCGGAGTCTACCCGCGGATAATGTTCATTGGCAAGCTGTGAAACCGGAAGAAAGGCTTTAATCCCTTCTATTATGGCTATAAGACCACCGGAATTGGCGGCGGTAATTTTAACCTTAACTACTTCGTCTTTTTCAATCAGTTCTTTTAATTTCTGCCAGGTTTTTTGCTTACCGGCTTCAGCCAGAGAAAGTTCTACGTAGCCGTCTTCGTTTTCAGCCTCTATTATTTTAGCCGATATGGTATCTCCGACTTTAAGATTTTTAAATACATCCCTCGCGTTTATGAGTTCTATGCCGTAGACTATTCCAGTGCCCGACTTGCCTAAATCCAGATAAACCGCCCGTGGCGCTTTTTGCAGGATTTTGCCCTCTACTAAATCACCTTCTTTTAACACTACCATTAAATCCGGCGATGATTTAAGAAGTTGCGCGACCGAAGAACTTTGTTTTTTTGTTGTGCTCATTTTATATAACTAAGCCATTCAGCAAACTTGGGCTTACAAGGCGCCAAGGGACGGTTTCAAGAACCTGCTGAAAGATAATAGGAATATTAGATAAAAATATTATAAATGTCAAAAGCGGTAGAATTGTAAATTTGAAATTCAACCCGAATTTTAGTATTATTTAACAATATGGTTATTAATTGGTACGGAGAGGGCTGCTTCAAAATTCAGACGGGCGGCCTTACTTTATTAACTGACCCTTTTGGCGGTGACATCGGCCTTACTCCGGCGCGGGGCAAATTTGAGGCGGTTTTAAAAACTTTGACTTCCTGGCCTTTGCCGGAAAAAGAACCGGACGAACAGGTGATTTTAGGAGCCGGCGAATACGATATTCAGGGAGTTGAAATAAGAGGATTTGGTTTGCCTAATGAGTCAACAGATAAATTTTTTAAAACAATTTATTTAGTGAACGCCGAAGACTTAAATCTTTGCTTTTTGGGCCATCTGGCGGAATATCCCGAATCGGATATTCTGGATAAGATAAAGCAAGTTGATGTTTTGTTTATGCCTGCCGGCGGCAAGCCGTTTATCAGCCAGGAACTGGGAGCGAAATTCGTGAAGCAGTTTGACCCTAAAATAGTTGTAGCTTCTTTCTATAAAGTCGCGGGTTTAAAGCGCGATGCCGACGATGCCAAAGATTTTGTTAAAGAGTTGGGGATAAAAGAGGAGATTGAAGAAAAGCTTGTATTGAAGAAAAAAGATTTAAGCGAGAGTAGGACTAGGTTAATTTTGTTGAAGATATAATTTTGGCGTATGGATCGCTTTAAAAAATTTATTGATGGGCTTGGGGACTTGGACGAAGCGGCCAAAAAAAAGTTGTTATGGATTCTGACGCCGGTAATTATGGTAGTAATTATTGCTTTATGGTTGGTTTATATAAATTATAATGTGGTTAATCTAGGCGGAGACATTCGTTCCGAGGAGCAAAAAAATGAGACAATAAGCAATAAGCCGTCATTTTTTGAAGTCCTGAATAGCGGTATTAAAGTGGTTGGCGCCAAAATAAAAGAAATATTTACAAAAAATCGGGTGATTGACATTCAGGGGAATAATTTTAAATTTAATTTAAATGATGCCTATGGCACGACGTCACAAAAATCAAGCGAGTAAATAGGGTTTATTTTTATTATGGATAAGGATAAAAAAGAAAATGAAATAAAAATATCGCGCGTTGAGGACCGCGAAATAACAACCGAACTCAAAGAGTCTTATTTGGATTATGCGATGTCGGTTATTGTTACTCGGGCTTTGCCCGATGTTCGCGATGGCCTGAAGCCGGTGCAGAGGAGAATTCTTTGGGCAATGTGGGATATGGGACTTGGCTCCGGAGCTAAGTTTATGAAATCCGCGCGCGTAGTCGGTGAGACATTGGGAAAATATCATCCGCACGGGGACATAGCGGTTTATGATGCTATGGTAAGGATGGCTCAAGATTTTTCTTTAAGATATCCCCTAATTAAAGGCCAAGGCAATTTTGGTTCGATTGATGGAGACTCCGCCGCGGCTCAACGTTACACCGAAACCAAACTTTCCAAGATATCCGAAGAGCTTCTTACGGATATTGAAAAAGAAACAGTTAATTGGCAGCCGAATTACGACGAAACCCGGCTTGAGCCTAAAGTTTTGCCGGCGAAAATTCCCAATCTTCTGCTTAACGGCACCGTGGGCATTGCCGTGGGTATGGCTACTAATATTCCTCCTCATAATTTAATAGAAATAACAGATGCTTTAAATCATCTTATTGAAAACCCTAAAGCCGGTTCGGAGGATTTGATGGAATTTATCAAGGGTCCGGATTTTCCGACCGGCGGGATTATTTATAACCGCAATATTATTAAAGAAGCCTATATTTCCGGCCGGGGCGCCATCACCACCAGGGCATTAGCCGAAATAAAAGAATATGGCAAGAATCAGAACCGCATTGAAATTACGGAAATTCCTTATCAGGTTAATAAATCGGAATTGATTATCAAAATCGCGGAACTGGTTACCGAAAAGAAAATTCAGGGTATTCGCGACGTGCGCGACGAATCCGACAAAGGCGGTCTAAGAATAATAATTGAATTGAAAAATGACGCCCCGCCGCAGAAAATTTTAAATCAACTTTATAAATTTACCGATCTCCAAAAGAATTTTAATTTAAATATGGTGGCGCTTGCGGGTGGCACCCAGCCGCAAGTGATGTCCATAAAAGACATTTTGGCGGCTTTTGTGGGCCACAGAAAAGAAGTGGTGAGGCGGCGCGCGGAGTTTGACCTTAAAAAAGCCGAGGAAAGAGCGCATATTTTAATTGGTTTGCATAAGGCGCTTGGCGACATAGACAGGGTTATAGCTACTATCAAGAAATCCGCGGACAAAGAAGAGGCGCATAAAAATTTAGTATCAAAATTTAAATTCAGCGATATTCAGACTAACGCCATTTTAGAAATGAGGCTTCAGACTTTGGCTTCTTTGGAACGTCAGAAAATTGAAGATGAATTAAAAGAAAAGAAAAAATTAATTGAAGAATTGCAGACGCTTCTAAAAAGTCCGGTTAAAATTCTTAATGTTATTAAAGATGAGTTAAAGGAAATAAAAGAAAAATATGGCGATGAGCGCAAAACTAAAGTAGTGAGCGGCGGACTTAAAGAATTCGCGGAAGAGGATTTGATTCCGAAGGAAGAAGCCATTATTACGATGTCGCAGGGCGGCTACATCAAGCGCGTGCCTCCGGCAACGTTTAAGTCTCAAAAAAGAGGCGGTAAAGGACTTATCGGCTCGGAAGTCGGCGAGGAAGATTTCTTAAATCATTTCCTTTCCTCTAATACACATGATAATATTTTGTTTTTTACTGACCATGGCAGGGTTTTTCAGACCAAAGTTTACGAAATACCCGAAGCCAGCCGCATATCCAAAGGCAGATCAATCCATAATTTTTTGGAAATTCCTCCGGAAGAAAAAATCAGCGCGTTAATTTCTTATCCGAGCGAAAAAAAATCCATTCCCGGTTTTCTGGTGATGGTTACTAAAAACGGTTTAATCAAGAAAACGCCGCTTCAAGATTTTTCTAATGTCAGAAGGAGCGGCATTATTGCCATTAAATTAAAAAAAGAAGATTTTCTGCAGTGGGTTATGCTGTCTTCTGGCGGCGATCAGATTCTTTTAACTACTGCCGCCGGACAAGCGATTCGTTTCAAGGAATCCCAAATTAGATCTATGGGTAGGTCGGCTTCGGGTATTCGCGGTATCAGGCTTAAGAAAAATGACAAGGTTGTTTCTTTAAATATCATAGATAAGGAAAGCCAGAATTTTAAACTCCTTACCGTAATGGCCAATGGCTTTGGCAAGCAGACCAAGCTTTCACAGTACAAAGTCCAGGGACGTGGAGGTTCGGGCATAAAAACCGCGAAAATAACAAGTAAAACCGGAGAAGTGGTCACTTCCCAATTGATTAATCAGGAAGAAGAAATTTTGGTGTTATCGGCTAAGGGCCAGATTATCAGGACCAAGCTCAATAGCATCCGTGAGGCCGGCCGTGCCACTCAAGGTGTTAGGATTATGAATCTTAACTCGGGTGATAAAATCATGGGCGTGATTTGTCTGTAGTGTCTGTTTAATATAACTGGTTATTTACCAGTTCCCAGTTTACTAATTTATAAATTCCCCAATAGTTTTGCATTATGTTAATTTAATTTATAATTAATATATGAAATTTTCGCGGCCTCAAATGATTATCGGCGGCGCTGTTGTGTTGGTGATTTTGGTTTTAGTCGGAATTTTCACAGGCATTATTCCTGGCGCTCGACAGAGTGTTCAAAAATTGCCGGCAATTAAATTAATGGTTTGGGGGACGGAAGATAGGAGTTTTTTTGAACAAAATTTTCAAGCCTACCAAAACTTAAGGACAAATGTCCAAATATCTTATAAAAAAATTAATGAAGCGGATTATGAAAATGAACTTATAAACGCTATGGCCGCGGGCAATGGGCCTGATGTTTTTATGTTTCATAATACTTGGTTACCCAAGCATTATGATAAAATCGTGCCGGCAAGCGATAGCCAGATAACGCTGGCGCAGCTAAATGATTTTTTCCCCCGCGTGGTAGCGCAGGATTTTGCTCCGGATAATGTGATTTTCGCGCTCCCTCTATATATAGATACTTTGGCTCTCTATTATAATCAAGACATTTTTGATTCCATGGGCATCGCGCTGATGCCTGATAGCTGGGATAAATTTCAGGGATTGATACCACGGCTTCGCCAAATTGATAAAACTGGCCAGATTACGCGTGCCGCGGCCGCTATCGGCGGTTCTTTAAAAAGTGTTGATGTGGCTACGGATTTATTGAGCCTGCTGATGCTTCAGAATAACGTCAAAATGACCGATGATAATTTTACTTACGCGAGTTTTGCCGACAGACGCTACGCCGGACTAGATGTTTTTAATTTCTATATCAAATTCAGCGATCCGGGGAATATTTATTATACCTGGAATGATGGATTGAATTCGGTGGATAGTTTTGCGCAGGGGAAGACGGCGATGATTTTTGATTATGACGGTAAAAAAGCCGACATTAAAAAAGCAAACCCGTTTTTGAATTTTGGAATTATCCCCGCGCCACAAATCACTCCCGGCACCGGCGAGAGAAGTTATGCCAATTATTGGGGACTCGCGGTATCCAATAAAAGCAAGTATCAGGATTGGGCTTGGGATTTGATTGTTTATTTAACTACTAATGAAACGCAGGCTGTAAATTATTTAAGTAATTCCGGCCATCCGCCGGCGCTCAAAATCTTGATTGATAAGTATTCTAACGACCCGGAGTTCGGCGTTTTCGCGAAGCAGGCTTTAACCGCGCGTTCTTGGCCGCAGATTGACAATAACGCGGTTAAAAGCGCGTTTTCGGTAATGATAGAAGCGGTCATCAACAGACGACTGGATGCCGATACCGCGCTTAACCAGGCGCAAAGCGTGATAACAAATTTGATGCAGAAAAAAAGATAATCTTTTAAGTGTTGATTACTAATTCTGGATTTTAAACTATAATTAAACAAATGGTTAAATCTAAAATATTTAAGTCAGTCACGACAGCGGTTTTTATATTTTTAATTTTAGCCGCTAATTTCAGTCTGGTTTTTGGCGCGGGCTTGGTTCCCTGCGGGGATAGCGGGGATAATTGCACGGTTTGTGATTTTTTTGTTTTAGTGAAAAATATTATTAATTGGATGATTAATGTGTCTTTTGCTTTGGCTGGCGGGTTTATCGCCTGGGGGGCTTTTGATATAATGATTGCGGGTGGCGATGAAAAGAAAATGACAGCGGGGAGGGAAAAAATTACCACTGCTGTTATAGGGCTGGCGATTGTGCTCGGCGCGTGGCTGATAGTGGGAACGGTTATGCAGATTCTTTCCGGTTCGCCGTCCGTGCTTCCGTGGTCGACGATTCAGTGTAATATAAAGTAATTTTAATAGGTCTTCATAAAACAAAATGTTAAATTTTATTAAAAATAGAATTTCTAATTTAAATATATCATTAGTACTGGCGAGCGCTTCCGTGTTCTGTGTAAGATTCGCCGCGGCCGCCGGTTCTTCTGGTTCTTGGGATGATTCTTCGGGCGGTTCGCAGACAATTGATTTTCCTAATCCTCTTGGCGTTAGTAATGTGGCGGATTTAATAGACCGCATTGTAAATTATATTATTGTCATCGGCGGCTCCATAGTGGCGCTTATGGTTTTAATCGGCGCTTTTAAAATATTGACTTTTAATGGAGACGAGAAAAAATTAAAGAGCGGCAAGGATACTATAGTTTATGCCGTTGTCGGCTACGCCCTGGTGTTGATATCAAAGGGCATTGTTATGATAATTAAGGAGGTTTTGAATGCTCAATAGACACAGATATTGTTTTGTGATTAAATTAATAATATAAGAGCTTTTCCAAAGGAAAAGAACTGGAAAGGTCGAGCGATAACATTTATTTTTATTTAATGAAAAGTTTAACAAAAAAAATTATAATAGGGGCTTTAGTCGCTTTTCCTATTTTAAGTTTTGCCATTGTCCCGCCGTCTATAAATCCGCCGCAGACAAGCGTAACTAGCTTGAATGATGTCTCCGCGATTATCGGCAACATAATTAACTGGTTGATGGGTTTATTCTTTGTAGTTGCGGTACTGTTCCTTTTTTACGCGGCCTTCCTTTATTTGACTGCCGCCGGTGACGAGGAAAAAGTTAAAAAGGCTAAAAATCAGTTGATTTACGCGATTATAGCAATTGCTATTGCTTTGCTTTCCGGTACTGTGCAGTTTATAGTGCAAAATACCTTAAACAGGCAATAAAATGAATCCTAAGAGTTTCATTTAATAAGTATTAAAAAACCCCGCGAATGTTTCGCGGGGTTTTTGTTTTCAAGGTACTAGGAGAAATAGAACGATTAAGTTAATTCAATCGTTATTATTCCTTTTTTGCCACGTAATCTGAATGCGTGGCTCGGAGGCTTGCCAAACTTGGTATTTTTATTATCCGGCGCGTATTGACGGATAATAAACTCTCCGTTTTTGATAAACCAGGCTTCAAAGTCACCTATTGGAGACGTCACCTGAAGCCTTGCTCCTTTCGGGAAACAAATTATTCCCGAAAGGCTGTTTTCGTTAATCTCAACGGTGGCTACCGGATTGTTTTTCGTCAGTGTGGCGCCTTTAGAGTTTAGATTGATCTGTGGAGCAGAGCTTGTCCCAGACGAAAAAGCGTTTAGCGACAGCTTTGGCAGAGAATTCAGTCCCCAATAGAGCGATGCCAAAATAATTATCAAAATGATAACTACCTTCTTGCCTCGCCAGAAACTTACTTTGTTAGTTCTTGTGGAAGACATTGATAAGCACCTCCTTTATGGCGTCAACAATCGGACCGCGGCTTTCACTGTCTAAGCCAAAAATTTTCCTTTCTTCTTTCACTTTTCCATCTTGCACTTGGACAATTTTTAACGCTTCTATGTAGGCGAGAGTGCCTTTGGAATCACTTACTAATTTTTCTGCTCTCTCGCGGACATTATCCATTTCTTTGTCTCTCGCGGCATTTTGTTCGGTTACGATTCTTTTCTTGACCGTTGCCGCTACAAGTTCCGGAGCCGGTTCAACGTCCGAGATCTGAAAGACAGGAATTCTGACACCATAGTAGTCGGCTATCAGCATTTTCGCGCCAGATGATTCGTTGGCGGGGGTTGTGATTGGTACCGTGTCAATAAATTTACGAACCCCTTCCTTAATCTTTTCCAGGCCTTTCATTAGGGCATTGGTATCAAGATACTCTTTTTGTATGCCTGTTAAAAATCCTTGCAGATTTTCCATAATCGCGCCTATCCGATCTTCCTTCTTAAATTTTCTAAACTGCGCCAAACTTTCCAGGTGTGGGATAGTGGTGAAACTGCAATTTAGCTCTACGGGTTCGTTGTCCGCAGTTTCTAACGTTATTTTAAACTTGTGACTCAAGGTTACGATATCCGTATCCGAATCCGCGACCATTTTTTCCCATGGCCAGATAAAGTTGATGCCCGGGCCTAGCGGCCGCAACACATCTCTTCCTGTTAGCCATGTCTTTAGTAAATCCAGTACCAGTCTTCCCATATAAGCAGGAATGATAATAAAAAACTGGCTCATTACAAGTACCACCAAAACAACAAGAATAAGAATTTTGATAGCAATTAACATCTTTTGCCTCCTCTTTGATTTATTTTATTCTCAAATTTCGACCAAAAGCTTGATCGATGACTAACTATATAATAGCATAAAATAAGGCATTAGTCAATGGTAGAAAAATAAGCATAAAAAAGGGTATTATGGGCGTATGAATTTAACTGCTGGGGTGGGGCAAACCCGCCAGAGGCGGGCAAGTTGGCAGATTTACCTGCCGTAACTATCAAGGTTACAATAAACATATTGCCCTCGTGGCGGAATTGGCATACGCGCATGGCTTAGGACCATGTTCCGAAAGGATTAGAGGTTCAAATCCTCTCGAGGGCACCAAAACTAACTTTGTCGGAATTAAGAATAGTGTTACCATTCAACGTACTTATTAAAGTATTTAATTGAACTTTTAAAATTATTCTTTTTATTTGGCAGGCAAGCGCTATCCCGCGGGATAGCGGAGAATGTAAACAAATTTTATTATTTATAAATAATAAAAAATAATAAAGGAGGTAGAATATGGGTTTGTCGGATATTTTGACGGCTGTATTTTTGGGTTTTGGTTTTGTGAGCTGGGTATTTATCGCTAATTATTCCGGGGCTAGCGCGGGAATAACGAGTATGGTGGTGATGGGAGTCAGCGCGCTTGTGGCAGCTGTGTGGAAATATGGTCAAATTTTTCCTTTTACACCTAATAAAACTTTTTGGTTTCTTGTTGCCGGCGGGCTGGTAAATGGAATAGCTGTTGTGGTGTATTCTAATAAGATAACCAGTCAGCTAATGACTAAAACAACACTTGCCGCGTTTATTACCATGGTGTCGGTTTGTATGGCCGTTACTTCACCAATACTTAACAGTGTGATTAATGGCGTTGTCCCGACAACCAGGCAACTAATAGGATTTTGCTTTGCTATTGCCGCGATTGTATTTTTAGGAAAATAATTTCGCGGGCGTGGTCTTGAGTCCATCGGCTCTGAAGTCTTCAGGCTTATGAGGTCGAATGACTTGCTGAAGGATCGGCGTGCAGCCGCCCGGATATTCCGGGCGGCTTTTACTTTAACATATGTTAATAAGAGGTATTTTTGACAGGATGTATTAACATATGTTAATATATAAAAATGATAAATATTAATAACACAGATAATTTAAAAAATGATTTTGTGTCTACTGCTCAAGCAGCGGAAATTTTAGGCGTCAGCAGGGTAACTGTTTTTAAAAAAATCAAGGATGGTAAAATCCCCGCGCAAAAAGTAGGTAGGAATTATATTATTCAACGTAAATATTTAGTGAAAAGCCCAAATAATTTAATTTCTCCAGAAGATAAAAAAATAATAGAAAAAACAGTTAAAAGGGTTATTGATGAATACGGGGTAGCTTTGAAAAAATTAGGCGATGCTTAATTTATGAAATATTTGAATGTTGTAGAAGTAGAATATATGGCTTATGATTTAGCCAAACAATTGATGAGTTGGGACGAGCCTATACCAGATTTTAATACCAGATTTCCCGAAGCGTTGGAAAGATGTCTTGAAGCGGTAAGACAAACATTTGATAAAAAATTTTTGTACAAAGGCCTTACTGGCAAAGCCGCGATATTATTTTATTTAATGATAAAAAATCATCCATTCCAGAACGGCAATAAGAGAATTGCCGTTACAACCCTATTTTATTTTTTACAAAAAAACGGCAAATGGTTAAAGATAGACAACCAAGAACTTTATAATTTTGCTGTTTGGGTTGCCGAAAGTAATCCCAAGGTTAAAGAACAGACTGTATCGGCAACAGAATCTTTAGTTAAAAATTATTTAGCTGATTTTTAGATTATTTTTCCTTTTTATCCAATCTCTATTTTTGTTTTACTTTTCCCTCGCGATTTTAATTTTTCCTTCTCCTCGCGTGAAATGCTTCGTGCACTTCGCGCAGTTCTTTGTTTGTTAAATGCGTGTAAATTCCTGGACCGAGCGTAAATCCGCGCCGTTAATTAATAAATCCGTGGCATATTGGTGGCGTAGCTGGTGCGGTGTGATGTGCGACGGTATTCCGGCTTTGCGGGTATAATAATTTACTACTCTTTGCACTGTTCGTGGCAGAATTTTTCCTATAACTTTCGCCTGCCTGCCGGCAGGCAGGGATTTTTGCGTTCCTGTTAAACTTACAAAAAGCCATTCATCCGCGTCGCCTCGTTTATCCAGATAATTTTTAATGGCCTTTTTGGCGCTATCCGATAGAAAAACTACCCGTAGTTTATCTCCTTTGCCGCGCACCGTGATTTCGCCGCGGTCAAAATCCAGGTATCGCCCAAGATTGCACAGTTCGGATACCCGCAGACCCGTGGAAAATAAAGTTTCAAGAATCGCTTTGTCTCTTAGTCCGCGTAAGTTATCCGTTTTGGGGCTGTTTAAAAGCCTTTCCAGCGCGTCGTATTCCACTATTTCTATTTGCCGGCGGCTGATTTTTGGCAGTTCTATTTTATCCGGCGCTAAAACATCGTAATCTTTTTTAATCAAGTATTTCAGTAAATTTCGCAGAGCGATAACATAATAAGATTGAGTTATTCTTTTTAAGGGTTTGCCGAAATTATCTTTTTCTCTGGCTAAATACAGACGGAATTTTATTACTTTTTCCAGTGTGATGTCTTCCGGGTTATTGATTTTAGAATAATCAATAAATGTTTTTAGATAATGTTCGTAATTACTGCGGGTTTTAAGCGAGCGGTTTTTTTCAATTTCCAGGTAGTCCAAATAATTTTTAACTAATTCTTTGATATCTTTCACGATTTAATTATATCCTAAAGAAAAATATTGTGCGACACATTCAATTTTTCTTCCAAGTCCTGTCATTTATTTTACGCGGCTTGCGTTTTTAGCCGGACTGATGTAGAATATATATTAATATGTTAACCATCAGACAAAAATCAAATATCATAAAAGATTTTAAAATCAACGAAAAAGATACCGGTTCAGCCGCTGTTCAGGTGGCCCTAATCACTAAGCAAATTAATGAGTTAACCGACCATCTTAAGAAACACCGCAAAGATAATCACTCCCGCCGCGGTCTTTTAACGATGGTGGGCAAAAGAAAAAGACTTATGGATTATCTTTCAAAAACCAATCCTAAAAGTTATAATTCTGTTGCCAAGAAATTAGAATTAAAATAAATGCGTTATAAAGACCAGAGAGTGGGTATTTTTGTAGACATTCAGAATCTTTACCATTCTGCGAAGAATTTATATAAGGCTAGAGTTAATTACAAAGAATTAATTAAAGAATTAACCGGTGGCAGGAAGCTTATTCGCGCCATCGCTTATGTGGTAAAAAGTGACACCGCTTTAGGCGAGGCTTCTTTTTTTGACGCCCTTAAGCGTTGTGGTATGGATTTGCGGGTGAAAGATTTGCAGATTTATCCGGGCGGCGCTAAAAAAGCCGACTGGGACGTAGGCATGGCGGTTGACGCCATTAGAATGTCCGATGCTCTGGACGCCATCGTGTTGGTTACAGGCGACGGCGATTTTATTCCGCTGGTTGAATATCTCCAATACGGCGCCGGTAAAATTGTGGAAGTTGCCGCTTTCGGGCGCAGCGCCTCCGGTAAGATTAAGGAAATAGCCGATGAGTTTATAGATTTGGAGAGTATGCCCAAAATGATTTTGCGCAGTAATCGGGCTTAGGCGCGAGCGGCCATTGAATATTTTGCCGGATAATAATAGTATTTTCTAAAGTCGAAATTTAAAAATTAATAAAAATGTTCTGCTTTAAATGGCGGACTCGTATAATTTCGTAGTGAATTCTTAATGTGGCTGTAGGATTGCGAGTTTATACGAATCTACCATCTATTATTCGTCATTTGACGAAGATAATGGCGGAACTTAAAACAAAATATGGATTTACAAAAGAAAAAGTTTACCACCGAGTTCGCCGGACGCGAACTCTCGTTTGAGTTTTCTAAAATAGGCGAGCAAGCCGACTCGGCAGTTATCGGCAAATATGGCGAGACCATAGTTTTGGTGACTGCCGTTATGGGCAAAGAGGATAAGAAATGCGATTATTTCCCGCTGACTGTCAATTATGAAGAAAAGTTTTATGCCGCCGGCAAAATTATCGGCAGCCGTTTTATTCGCCGCGAAGGCAGGTCATCGGATGAAGCCACTTTATCGGGTAGACTAATTGATAGAACTATCCGACCGCTTTTTAACCAGGCCATGCGGCGCGATGTGCAGGTAGTGGTGACTGTTTTGTCGTTTGACGAAGAAAACGACCCGGATTTTATTGGGCTCCTGACAGCTTCTTTGGTTTTAGGAACATCTTTTATTCCGTGGGCTGGACCGGTTGCCGGATTAAAAGTGGCGAAATTAAAAAGCGGCGGAGAAATAATGATAAATCCTAAAATGGGCGAATTAAAAAACGCCGATTTGGAATTTGAAGCTTTTGTATCCGGACTAAAAGACCAGATTAATATGATTGAGCTTGGCGGCGATGAAGCTGGCGACGAAAATATCGTTAAATCTTTTACCGCGGCTCAAAAAGAAATAAATAATCTGATAGAGTTTCAGGAAAAAATCATTAAAGAAGTCGGCAAAGCAAAAGTGGATATTGCTCTCGCTGAAATTGATAAAGATTTAGAGTCAAAAGTGATTAATTTTTTGAAAGACAAGCTGGAGCAAGCCATGTATTCGCCCAAAAAAGCCGAAAGAGATTTGAAAATCGCCAAGTTGCGGGAAGAAATGAAAGCTATAGTTGAATCCGAAGAATCTTTAAAGGATAAATTGGCGATGGCTGAAGCTGTTTTTGAAAAAGAGTTGGATGAATTGGTCCATAAAAAAATATTAGAAGAGGATAAAAGACCCGATGGCCGCAAATTGGACGAGGTAAGAGATTTATATGCCGAGGTCGGCTTATTCAAGCGCACTCATGGCTCCGCTATTTTTGTGAGAGGCAATACGCAATCGCTCTGCGTTACTACCATAGCGCCTCCGGGCTCGGAGCAAGAGAAATAGGCCACGGAGCGCTGGCCGAAAAAGCTTTAAAGCCCATGATTCCTTCCGTGGAACAGTTTCCCTATGTTATTAGGCTGGTTTCGGAAATCTTGTCTTCAAACGGTTCTTCTTCTATGGCGACAGTTTGCGCTGGCAGCTTATCTTTGATGGATGCGGGAGTTCCTATCCGCAAGCCCGTTGCCGGAATTGCCATGGGTCTTATCTCCGATGAAAAAAATAAAAATCATAAAATCTTAACCGACATTCAGGGTCCCGAGGACCATTACGGCGATATGGATTTTAAAATCGCTGGCACTGACGCGGGCGTAAACGCTATGCAGATGGACGTAAAAATATATGGAGTTGAGGTTGAGATGTTGGGAAAAATTATGTCGCAGGCCAAAGATGCCCGGTTGCATATTTTAAAAGTTATGACCGGGGCTATTAGTGAGCCACGCAAAGAAATTTCTCCTTTTGCCCCAGTGGTTTTGATGCTTGATATTAATCCTGAAAAAATAGGAGAAGTAATCGGTCCCGGCGGCAAAGTTATTAACGGAATTATATCTTCAACCGGCGCTCTTACTATTGATATTGAACAGACTGGAAAGGTGTTTATCGCCGGAGCCAGCCGCGCTATCGCCGAAGCGGCGTTTAATCAAGTAAAATCCATTGTTCAGGAAATAGAGGTGGGTCAGATCGTTGAAGGCAAGGTTGTTAAAATTTTGGATTTCGGAGCCATTGTGGAGTTTGGGCCGAATAGAGACGGCATGATACATGTTTCCGAATTAAAAAATGGATTTGTTAAAAAAGTGGAGGATGTGGTTAAGCTAGGAGATATTGTGACGGCTAAGGTTGTCCGGGTGGAAAATGGCAAAATAGGTTTATCCCTAAAAGCGCTTCAAAAAAACTCGTTATCCACAGAGTAGCCAAGTGTGTTTGTGATATAATAAAATTACGATGTCTAGTAGTACGGCTGCGTTATTTGGAGCAGTTAATTACGGGCATAAATTAATTAAAAGGTCATAAATAACATAAATTACGATATATTTTATTTTCGTAGTTGTATTACTTTTATGGACGAAAATTTAAACAAACAGAGTTGGTCGAATCCGAATTCCAATCAGAATTCAAATAATGAATTTAAATCAATGCCACCGCCTCCTCCGCCGCCGGAGATAACTTTACGCACGATGAAATCGGATATCGATTCAATGAAGCAGAGTGGTGGTCAAGGTCCCACGCCTCAGTCATTTATTCCGCCCGAGATTAAGAAGGTTGAAAACCCGGCGCCCATTTCTTCGCAGTCTTCTCAAGCGCAGCCTAAAGTAGAATTGGAAAATCTTTCTAAAAATGATGGAATGCCGAATATGATTGAAGAAGAATCTTCGGAAATCCCTAAAAAAAGCGGCAAAAAAGCGATTTTATCGATTGTAGTTTTAGTTATTGTAGCCGGCATCGGCGCAGCGGTTTATTTTATAATAATTCCCAAGTTTTTTCCGGCCGGAAATCTATGGGGCGTGGTAACGCCCGCAGGGTCCTCGTCGGCTAATATTCCGGCAGAGCAGCCGAGTAATAATGAAGTTGTTCCTCAAACAGAATCTTCCGCTGCCGCAGTTTCAACGTCACAGTCATTATTCAAAAACCCCGCAGATTTGCGGGCAGAAGTAAAACTAAGCGCTTTCACCAGAGACGCTTTAAAGCAGGTATTAAGCGTTGAGGCCGCCAATAAGCCGTCTGTCGCCAATGCTATAAAAGAAATTATTCCTTCGGTTACTGGCAACCCGATTAGTTTTTCGGACACCATTTCTCTATTTATTCCGGAATTAACTTCGGTTGAACTCAAAGCGTTTTTTGACGATAACTTTACAACTTTTCTTTACTATGATAACAATGGTGTTTGGCCGGGTTTCGTGGCCAAGTTAAAAACCGGAGCTGACGCGGCAAAAGCCAAAGATTATGTAATTCGTCTGGAAAATTCCGATAAACTGGCTAACTTATACCTTGTTTCTCCGGGAACGCCGAATGTATCGGGCTTTAAAATAGGTAGCGCCAGCGGACAATCTACCAGTTATCTGGCGTTTTCCGTGACAGGAGCCTCGTTAAATTACGGTTGGGCCGGAGATTACCTGATAATCAGCACTTCTTACGGCGGTTATAAATCCGCGCTCCAAAAATTAGGATTTTAAATAGATTTTAATGAAATATAATTTTAAAAAACTACCCCGTTCCATTCGGGAGGTAGAGGTGATTTTTAATCACGATGAATTTTTAAGCTATTGGGAAACTTCTTATGGAAGGGAGGCTTCGGCGGTCCAGTTAAAAGGATTCCGGCCCGGCACGGCGCCCAAAGAATTATTGGATAAGGCCATTGATAAGGACGAGGTTTTTAATAAAGCGGCTTCCCTTGCCGTGCGGGACGCTTTAAAAGAAATTACCCAAGAAAATTCATGGGAAATAATTGACCAGCCGCGCGTAGAGATTCTGGAAAGTGATACGGGCTTGAAATTTAAAGCCACGCTCATTGTATTCCCCGAAGTGGTGCTGGGCAATTATAAAAAAATAGCCAAGTCGGTTTTATCGGATAAAAAGGAAGTTAAAATTGAACAGGATGAGGTGGATAAAACCATTGATTGGGTTTTAAAATCTCGGGCGCAGATTATAAGAGTTGGCCGCGAGGCGAAAAAGGGAGATATTGTGGAAATTAATTTGGATGGCAACAAAGACAAGTTTGTTTTAGGCGAGGGCCAGATGCGTGATGGGCTTGAAGACAAAATAGTCGGCCACAAAGAAAGCGATAAGTTTGATGGTGTGGAGCTGGTGGGTGTTTACGATAGGAAAGCCCCGGAATTAAATGACGATTTTGTGAGAAGTATAGGCAAATTTAACAGTGTTGAAGAATTTAAAAACAGCATCAAAGAAGGTATTTTAAAGGAAAAGCAGGATAAGGAAATCGAGAAAAACCGCTTAAGAATATTGTCGGAAATCATAAAGTCGGCCAAAATTGATATGCCCGAAATTTTGGTGGATAAAACTTTGGAAAATATGGTTCACGAATACCGGCATTACATGGAGCATATGAAAAATTTAAAAAACCGTCCGTCCGAAGAAGATTTGAATAAACGTTTAAAACCAGAGGCGGAAAAGAGGGTGGCTTCTGAATTAATTATTAATCAAATAGCCAAAGAAGAGCATTTGGAGCCTATAACCGCCGAGGTTGAGGCGGAGGTCAATACTTTTTTGAAGTCAAGAAATAATTCTGAGGCCTCAAAAATTGACCCTCGAAGAGTTTATGATTATAGTTATGACATCATTAAAAACAAAAAAGTTTTTGAATTTTTAGAATCGGTTTAAGGAAACTATTATTACATTTAAAATGTTTAATATTTAATAAACAATTATGGAAGATAATAATCAATATTTAATCCCGACGGTAATAGAAAAAACCCAAATGGGTGAACGCGCCTATGATATTTATTCGCGTCTTTTAAAGGAAAGGATTATTTTTTTGGGCGGACCCATTAATGACGCGATGGCAAATATAGTGATAGCCCAACTTTTGTTTTTGGAGCACGAAGACCCTAAAAAAGACATAAAACTTTATATTAATTCTCCTGGAGGTTCCGTGTTCGCTGGTATGGCTATTTATGACACTATGCAGCATATTAAGTCTGATGTTTCAACTATTTGCGTGGGAATGGCGGCTTCTATGGGCGCGGTACTTTTAGCTTCTGGGGTGAAAGGTAAAAGATTGGCGCTTCCTAATTCAGAAATTTTATTGCATCAGGTTATGGGCGGAGCCGAGGGCCAGGCGGTGGAAATTGAAATTGCCGCCAAACATATCGTGAAAACCAGGGAAAGATTAAATCAAATTCTGGCAAAGCACACGGGCCAGCCGCTTAATAAAATCGAAAAAGATACAGACCGTGATTTCTGGCTGACAGCGCAGGAGGCCAAAGTCTATAATTTAATTGACGCTGTTTTAAAGGGCAAAAACGGTAAATAATCCTTGGTAGTATAATGATAAATTTAATCCCCGATATTTATTCTAATATCGGGGATTTTAGTTTATAATAAAGTCTATGAAATCAAATTTAAAAGATTTACTGGGAAGGGGCGTGGTAGAGGTTATAGAAAAAAGTCATCTAGAAGAGGCGCTCTTCGGCAACCCTTCGGCAGGGCTCAAGGCAAGAAAACTGCGCGTAAAATTCGGAATAGACCCGACCTCTCCGGATTTACATTTGGGGCATACGGTTCCCTTAAGAAAATTACGTCAATTTCAGGATGCCGGTCATAAAGCCGTGCTTATTATTGGAGATTTTACGGCTAAAATTGGTGATCCTTCCGGCCGAGATAAAACCAGGCCTCAGCTTAAAGACGCAGACGTCAAAAAGAACCTGAAAACTTACTTGGAGCAGGCAAAAAAAGTTATTGATATAAAAAAATTAGAAATTCATCACAATAGCGAGTGGTTTAAAAAAAATCCTGATTTAATTTTGGAGTTAATGTCTAAAATGTCCATGGAGCGGGTTTTGGAACGGGAGGATTTTCAAAAAAGAATTAAAGACGGCCAGGAGGTGACTATACTTGAGGCGCTCTACCCGCTTTTACAGGGATATGACTCTGTGGCGGTAAAGGCTGATTTGGAAATTGGAGGCAGTGACCAGAAATTTAATTTATTGATGGGTCGCAGAATGCAACGAAAATTTAATATGCCGGAGCAAGATGTGCTTACGATGCCTTTGCTTGAGGGCACGGATGGCGTGCGAAAAATGAGTAAAAGCTACGGCAACTATATCGGGTTGGCTGAAAAGCCGGAAATTATGTTCGGTAAAATTATGTCTATCCCAGACAATCTGATTTCAAAATACACCGAGCTTTTGACCGATATGCCGCTTGAGGATTTAAATAATTCAGTTAAAATCGACCCGCGCGGCGCTAAAATAGAATTAGCGGAAAATATAGTGACGATTTATCACGGTAAGTCTGTTGCGGAGAAAGCCAAGCAAGAATTTATCCGCGTAGTTTCCAATAAAGAGATACCTCGGAATATCCCGTCATTTAAAATAAAGTCTTCAAATTTAAATATAATAGACCTTCTTGTTGAAATAAAATTATCTGCAAGTAAAAGCGAGGCGAGAAGATTAGTGGAGCAAGGAGGAGTTAAGTTTAACGGTAAAAAACAAACCGATGCGTCAGAAATTATCGGATTAAAAAATGGAGACGTGATTCAGGTAGGAAAGATAAAGTTTATAAAAATAGTTGTTTAGTTTTTTAAAGTCGTTGTCTAAGAAATTTTAAAATCAGGATTTAAATAATCCTGATTTTAATTCTGGAGCGCGTGTTGTCTGATTGGCAACCAGATGTAATGCCGTTATACGATACCCGCATCAAGATTATATTATAGATTTTTATTTAATAAATCAATTCACGCTAAAAATATTTATTTTGTGCCCTCGAGGGGAATCGAACCTCTATTACAAGATCCGCAATCTTGCGTCCTGTCCGTTGAACGACGAGGGCATTGCCGCCTTAAAATCCCAATATATCAGAAATCGTGTCGCTTAAGGATTCTTTGTATTCCATCTCCTCCAAATATTTTTGCAGGAAGGTTTTAATGACCAATATGTCTTTATTAAAAATATTTATTTTAAGATACGGGTTTATCTTGGATTTTACCTTTAAAATCAATTCCCCAAAATCCCCGCCGCCATTTTTTATGTGAAAACTTTCTAAATTATCAAAAGAATAAAGAAGTTTTTTATCAATCCTTATGCCTTCTTCGCTGATTTCAAACTCTATATTTTTTGGATAGCGTTTCGCGTAGGTTATTAAAATTATCTCGGCGATGAATATAAAAATCGCAAAAAGCAGATTTTTCAGCCAAAAAGAAATTATTATCAGCAGCGCCGTGGCGATAATGGTTTTCCAGTACCATGAGGCGGTTTTAGGGCGGTAGAGGTATTCAGGTGTAGTCCAGATAATTTTTTTGTGTGATATATCTTGCATGGTGCGTAGCTCGCTATTACTATATAAAATCTATCAGATTTCACAGCCGGCGGCAAATTAATTGCGTTGTTTTGGCAGGAATTTGTGCATAATCGCTTTGCACAAGTTCAGATACATATGAGACTTTTCGGCTCATCGAAAAGTCATGCAGCAATACAATAAAACAAGGGGTATTAAGGGCATTGTAAGTGTCTA
>VMGU01000003.1:18667-25184 GCA_007376745.1 Parcubacteria group bacterium Athens0714_26 | reverse complement strand
AGAAGTCAAAAAACTCCAGCAGATACTGTCTAATGAAGACATAGTCGGACAAGGAATTGATTTTGACCCTGACAATACAACCGGATACTACGGCAAGCTGACCATGCAAGCTATCCAAAGATTCCAAGCTAAATATAATATCGTCTCATCAGGCTCTCCGGAGACTACAGGATATGGAGCCATAGGACCAAAAACAATTAACAAACTCAACCAACTTGTTAACGCGTATAATGCCGGTAACGCAGGGGGTGGAACCGGAGCAGGAGGCGTTGTCGGGCAAGCCCTAAACGTTGTCGGGCAAGGAGTATCCGCGCAAACAGCATCTTCCACGCAAACAACGACTTCCACCTCAACTTCCCAATTAGACACATCATTCATAGAAAACATCAAGAAACAAATCAGAGCTCTGCAGGAACTGCTTGTCCAACTGCTTCTCCAGCTAAGCCAGGAGTTGATGAAGAAGGTGGGAGGGATGTAAAGCTTCGCTTTAAATTTCTAATTTTCAATTTCTAATTTCTAAATAATGTTTAATTTACTAATTTTTAAACATTAAGTCATTGAATTATTATAAATCAATGGTTTCATTAATGAGACCGATCCGCTTTGTTGTGGACGGATTATTTTATTGCCGTTGAATAGTTAAATCAATAATTTCTCTGGCGTTTAATTGCTGGCTGTTAAATTCAAAAATTGGCTTGCCGGATTCTTTCCAGATGTAGCCGTCGGGAGCGGTGACGGCGTATTCCAGCGAACTTTCCACGCCGGATTGTTTTTCAAATATAAATTGATAATGCTTTCCGTCGCTCATATCTAAATTGCCGCCGAGTTCATAGGTGGCCTTAAGCGTTTTAGTTTTGTTTTTAGGCAGACTAAACCACGCCCCGAAAAATTTTTTGCCGGATTCCTGACCAATCCAATTTTGGAATTTATCGGAAAAAATGGCAGTCTGTTCTATTGCTTGAAGGTCAATATCATTCAGATATCCATTTTTAGAATAATTAAAATTGCTTTTTGCCGGAGGTTTGTCGTTTCCGGTAAATGCGGTTAGTGTCGCGTCGGGAGGAGTAAGAATTTTAATATAATTTTTATCCGTGGCGTTGTACCACCAATCGGATTTGTTTTGATTGTCGTAGATTCTGGTTATGGTTAAGTCATTAATAACATTGCCATCATTTAAAATCTTGCTTTTAAGCGTTATTTGCTGGGAAATTACCGCGTCGGCTTTGCCTCCGGCTATATTGGCGTTAACCACCGCCATATAATCGCCGTTAAAATTATCCGGCAGGCTGTACACGTTTCCCGCAATGCCGGAATCAGTGATAAGATTTTCTAAGTCCGGATTATTCGCGTAAATCATAATATCTTTTTGTTTTAAGTGGCCTGCTAATTTAGAGATAAACTCATTTTTTTGTTCGGGGCTGATACCGCGTAGTTTTTCCATTATAATCGGCGCGAGCGCGGAAAGAATTCGTTTTGGATTTTGGCCCGGTTTTTTATCTTGTCCTGCTTCAACTTCGCGCTGCACCGTTTCAAGGAAATTTTTTTCACTGATGGTTAATCTATAAGTCGGCAGTTCAATGGGTCCCTGGAATTTAACCGAGTCTTTGGAAAAAAGTTCCGAATTTTCCAGCATATAAGAAACTTTTTGGGCGGAAGCCGGAAAGTCAAAAAACCAATTCGCGTCCCTGGCACCCCATTTCGTGGTAATGCCCTGGAGTTCCGCCGGGGGAATTATTTTCAGGTTTAATTGCCGGTCGGCGTTATAAATGTCATCAACTTTGATTTCTTTGAGACTCCCTTGACTTAAAGAAATATCGCCGAAGCTTCCGAGAAATCCTCCTGACGGCCTTATTTCGGAAGGATTTTGGAATAACAATAAAAAGTGTTGGTTTTCCGGGGATTTTAATATTGATAAGGCAGCCGCGATAAAATTCCGGGTTTTATAAAGACCAGAGCTGACGTCAAAATAATTTTTTTGGATGACGTTTGAAAACGAAGCCATTTGCGGGGTTAGGCTTGCCAGCTTGCGTGATTGGGTGTTAATTTCAGAATTCAGGTTTTCAATGGCTGATATGTTTTGATTTATGCGTTCCAGCGCGCCAGTTAATTCATTTCCCTTTTTGTTTAATACCAGGTCTATAGAGTTGGCTTTAAGATAATTAATATCCTGGGCTATTTCCAGAGTTTTTTGGCTCAAAATGTAAAAATTATCAAGGGCTTTCGGTATTTCCTTAACCGCGGGGATAAGTCCGCCGAGCAGGTAAGTCAGGCCGGAGAAGCCGGACTTATCAGCTTCGTTTTTAATGTCACCGATTTCTTTGTTTATTGATTTAAGCGACTCGGCGGCGCTTTCTGTTTGAAGCCGTGACGCCGCGAGCTTGGTTTTTACCGCTTCATTATATATGTATTGGAAAGCCCCAAGCGCATTGTTTTTAAAATTAAAAATATCAAAGGAATAAACAGACAAAACCGCGATTAGAATCAGTAACGTGGCCCAAATTGATTTGTTTATTATGGGTGTCGGCTTTGACTTCTTTCTTTTGCGGACTATTTTTTTATTTTCGCCCACAATTTGTTTTTTAAAATTAAAAAAACTGTATTTTTCCGTTTTATCAAAATCGGGCGGTTTCACGTCAGCGACTATTCTTGAAATATTTTTTCTGGGAACGCGCTTCATATATTTAAAATACCATATTTGTAAAGGTTTGACAGGGAGCCTATTAAGCATTAGAATAATTTAATTGTTTATGGATAAGGAAATTTTAGAAAAAATAAAGCCCGGAGCCATGGTTAAGGTGTATGAACGGGTTAAAGAAGGGGATAAGGAGCGTCTCGCTAGTTTTCATGGGCTTGTGCTTGCCAGAAAACACGGTAGTGAAATAGGCGCGACTTTTACGGTGCGCGCCACTTTGGCGGGTGTTGGCGTGGAAAAAGTATTCCCAATTCATTCTCCGGATATTAAAAAGATAGACATCATAAGTTCGCCGCGCAAAGTTTCGCGCGCCAAGCTTTACTACGTCCGTGGCCTTTCAAGAAAACAGACCAGGCAAAAAGTGGGGGTTTGATAAATAGAATTTATAAATTTAAAAACCGCTTCACGGCGGTTTTAAAATTGAGAAAACCGGCAAATTGATTTATAATCTTTTATGAAAGTATTTGCCCAGGTGGCGAAATTGGTAGACGCACTACCTTGAGGTGGTAGCGCTCGCAAGGGCTTGGAGGTTCGAATCCTCTCCTGGGCACCAATTGGACATCGTGATTTTTTAGGGAAAGCCTGCCTGCCAGCAGGGAATCCTCCGCTTACTCCGCTGTTTTCTTTTGGCGAAATTCGGGCGGGCTTATTGGTAATGATAAAATTGAAAAAAGTTCCCATATCTGTTAGTATAATGCTGTGTTCGAAATCAAGCAACAGTTAAATGTTATCAATATATGGAAAGTAATCAATTAGGGCAAAAAATAAAGAAACTACGACAAAAACAAGGACTTTCTCAAGATGACTTTGCTCGTAAGGCAGATGTTGCTTATACAACGTTTACCAAGATAGAAACAGGTGTTATTAAAAAGCCGTCGGTTTTTGTGGTGAGTAAAATTGCTAAAGCTCTCAATGTCGCAATTGAGGACTTGATCAAATAATTTTATGGCAATAATGCAACAAATTTCCCTGCCCGCCGAAGCCTCGGCGCAGGCGGGATGGTATACAAAAACAGTCCCCGATATTCTTAATTTGCTCCATTCTCGTGAACGCGGCCTAACAAAAGAAGAAGCGACCGAGCGGTTTCAAAAATATGGATTCAACAAACTTCCCGAAGGGAAGGTGGATGGTTTACTCCTTATTTTCCTTCGGCAATTTCAAAGTCCTCTGATTTACATTCTCTTTATCGCAGCGGGCATAGTCTTTACAATGGGAGGAATTATTGACGCTTCGATTATCTTTGCGGTACTTCTTTTTAATGCGATTATAGGAACAATTCAGGAAGGCAAGGCGCAAAACACCCTACTTGCTTTGAAAAAGTTTGCCGAAACTTCAGCAACTGTATTGCGAGATGGAAAAGAACTTATCGTCCCAGATACCGAAGTAATGCCCGGGGATATTATTGTATTGCAAGAAGGAGAAAAAGTGCCAGCTGATGCGCGAATTATTTTCTCCAATACCCTTAAAGCTGATGAAGCAAGTCTTACTGGAGAATCAGAACCAGTGACCAAAACCGATACAGTAGTGCTAGCCGACCACCGCCTCTGGCGGGGTCCCGCAGAAAGCGGTGACAATCCCTCGGGCTATTCAGTCCTGAAGACTTCACAGTCGAAGGAGCTGAGTCCTCGGGCCGTTCAGGCTCTGAGGAGCCCTCAGGCTCGAAGAGACGAACGTCTGCCAGTGGCGGATCAGAAAAATATGGTATTTAAGGGCACACACATTTTGAGGGGAAATGGCACTGCTGTTGTCGTGGCTACCGGACTTGCAACAGAAATTGGAAAAATTGCGCAGAAAATATCCTCGATTGATACCGAGATTCCTCTAAAAACTAATATTCGTTATCTCTCTCGCGTTATTATCGCCGCGGTGGCCGTTATCAATGTCGCGATGATCGTGCTCGGCGTCCTTTCCGGCAAATCGCTCAAAGAGATGTTCACCACCGCGGTGGCACTTTCTGTCTCTATTATCCCCGAAGGGCTTCCAATTGTAATGACTTTAGTTTTGGCAACAGGCGTTCTAAGAATGTCGAAGCGTAATGTGCTGGTGAAGCGATTGCAGGGATAAAACCGGAACGCTCACCAGAAATGAGATGGTTATTCAGCGAGTGTATGTGGATGGCAAAATTTTTAATATCACCGGTAGTGGATACGAGCCAAAGGGCGAAGCAATTTTTGATGGTAAAACTATTGACCCCTTAAATCATCCCGAACTGCTTTTTAGTGGAAGAATTGCGGCGTTCTGCGCCAATGCGCGACTGTCTTTTTTGGAAGAAACCAGTACTTGGAAAATCGCCGGCGATCCAACCGAAGCGGCGATATTGGTACTTTCAGAAAAGATTGGATTTCGCTACGACGCACTGGAACAGGAAGCACCAAAAATTTTTGAATTACCGTTTGATTATCAAAAAAAGTATCACGCTACAATTCGTGCGGTTGACGGCAAAAATTTTCTTACTATCATCGGAGCACCAGAGGAAGTATTTGAGCTTTGTAAAAGTGTCTGGCACAAAGATGAAATCAAGACTCTCAACGAAGAGAAGAAAAAGGAACTCGAGGCAGTATTTCATAAACTTGCGCAAAACGGTTTTAGGGTAGTTGCTTATGCCATAAACCAAGATACTGGGCGGAGCGTTGATGGAAACGCAATACCCCCGCTCACTTTCGTTGGTTTTTTTGGTATGAATGACGCGCTCCGCGTAGAAGTTAAAGAAGCGATGCAGAAAGTTCGAGAAGCGGATATGCGCGTGGTAAACGAGCTGGCGGAAAAACTCGCCCGCGCCTCTGTTTTTGCGCGAGTCACGCCGGATCACAAGCTTCGCATTATTCAGGCCTATCGCAAACGAGGTGAAATCGTAGCCATGACCGGAGATGGAGTGAATGACGCGCCGTCTCTTGTTGCCGCCGACCTTGGTGTGGCAATGGGGAAAATCGGAACCGAAGTGGCAAAGGAAGCTTCGGACATCGTGCTTCTCGACGACAATTTTGCAAGCATTGTTTCGGCAACAGAAGAAGGGAGAAATATTTACAAGACGGTCAAGAAAGTTCTAACTTTCCTATTTTCTACTAGTATTGGGGAGGTTATTAACATCTCTGGCGCGCTTGTTCTAAAATGGCCGATTCCACTTCTGCCGTCGCAGATTATATGGCTTAATTTTATCACTGATGGATTTTTGACAGCAGCACTTGCTATGGAACCAAAAGAAAAAGGATTAATGCAAGGAAAATTTGAGCGACCAAAAAAATGGATTGTGGATAGTTTTATGGCGCGTCGAATGCTCTTGATGGCTCCAGTAATGGGACTCGGAACACTTTATATGTTCAGTCAGTATTTTGAAGCAGACCTTACGAAAGGGTGGACGGTCGCTCTCACAACCATGGCAGTGTTCCAATGGTTCAATGCTTGGAATTGCAGGTCTGAAAGTAAATCCATTTTTCAAATGAATCCATTTTCCAATATGTATCTAGTGGGCGCAACCGCAGTGGTTATATGTTTGCAACTTGCCGCCGTCTATACACCATTCCTGCAAAAAATCCTGCACACCTCACCACTCTCGCTTTCGGAATGGTTTATTATTATTCCAATTACCGGGTCAATTATTTTGGTCGAGGAGATACGCAAATTTTTTTACCGAAGAAAAATAAATATTACATAACATATATGTTAGAAAAACTTATACAAGTTACGCAGTCAATAGTTTCCGCTGGCGTTGTAAGTGTGGTGGCAATCGTCTGGTTTATTCGTAAAAAACATTATGGAAGTACTTGAAATTAAATATGAAACTTAAGGCAACGGCAAAATCAATAAAACTCGCGGCCAGCATCATTA
>VMGU01000003.1:0-18660 GCA_007376745.1 Parcubacteria group bacterium Athens0714_26 | reverse complement strand
AACTCGCGGCCAGCATCATTAAAAATGGCGGACTGGTGGCTTTTCCCACCGAAACGGTTTACGGGCTTGGTGCCGATGCATTAAATCCGCGGGCGATAGCAAAAATATTTAAAATAAAGAAAAGACCCACATTCGATCCGCTCATCGTGCATATTGCCGAAATGGAGTGGCTTCACAAGTTAACGCGTCAAGTGGACGAAAGAACTCTGACTTTGATTAAAAAATTTTGGCCAGGGCCCTTAACGCTCGTTCTCCTAAAGTCGTCGCTCGTTCCGGATATTGTCACAGCCGGGCTCGATACCGTTGCCGTGAGAATGCCGGCTCATCCGGTGGCGCGTAAATTTATCAAACTTTCCCAAACTCCCATTGCCGCGCCCAGCGCCAATCTTTTTGGGCATCTAAGCCCGACTACTGTCGCACATGTTGAAAAACAGCTTGGCAAAAAAATTGACTTAATCCTTGACGCTGGAAAATGTCCGGTTGGGGTTGAGTCAACCGTGCTCTCGCTCGTCGGAGGAAAACCGGTTTTACTCCGTCCTGGTGGCCTTCCGTTGGAAGAGATTGAGAAGGTTATTGGTAAGGTGGTGCGTCAATCAAAAACAAAAACGATTCAATCGCCGGGTCAACTACAGAGTCATTATTCGCCAAGAACTCCTATGAAGCTTTTCAAGTCTTTAAACCAAATTCCACTGAATAATAATGTTGGCGTTTTACTTTTTAAAAGGCCAGTGTTAAAGATAAAAGCTCGGACAGTTGAAATTTTGTCAGAAAAAGGAGATCTGACTGAAGCAGCTGCTAATTTGTTTTTAGCATTGCATCGACTTGATGAATCGGGAGTAAAGATAATTTATGCCGAGTGTATTCCCGCGGTCGGGTTGGGTTCGGCAATAATGGATCGCCTAGAGAGGGCCAGTTCTAAGAGCGCAACGTGATGTTGGGGTTAAAAAATTTGCTATAGTTAATTTGACAACTCATACCCCGTGGTCTCTGTCGCAAAATAATTTATTTAAATGTTCATGAAATTACTCAAAATTATTAAAGAATATATCCATAACAGGTCAAGAACCAAAAAAGCGGTTGGCGTTATTTTAATTCTTGTTGGCTTTGCCGCTCTTATTACTCCTCTCACACCCGGCTCGTGGCTGGCGTTTATCGGACTTGAATTATTAGGTGTGCGGATTTTGCTTTTTGATAAATTTGGGAAGAAAAAATAAGCCCGCCCGAATTTCGCCGAAAGAAAATGCCGAAACTCGTTTGGACTCCGTGATTTTTATATAGAATAGCAAAAATTTGCTAATTTTGTTTTTGGATAAGGAAAATCCCAGGGAGCTTTGTGACAATAATTTTCAAGCGTTTTAATGATTTTTACCGTTACCCCGCGGTATTCTGTGTCAATATAAATAAGTGTTAATGAATTTTAGCGTTTAATTTGGTATAATTATTCGTATAATCGCAAAAAATAAAAGTTTGCCGGACTTTTTAAATAATAAATTTGAATTATGTTGTCCCAAATACCTATAGATATCAAAAAATTAAGTAAAGAAGATTTAGATAAAGAGATATTAAGAATTGGCATGATAGCCGAGTTGGATGCAGTGAGCCTTTATGAGCAGCTGGCGGCCTTGACCGACAAAGAAAACATTAAAAAAGTTTTTTTGGATATTGCCAAAGAAGAAAAAACTCACGTCGGCGAATTTGAAATAATGCTTTTAAGGGAAGATAAGGAACAAGTTGAGGAAATAGACAGGGCAAAGCAGGAGATTAAAAATTTGACCGGTGAATGAATTTTTTATGGTCATCGGGGTTTTCTATTGTATAATTATAAATAGTCTTTGTTAAAATTGTTTTATGATTGAAACTATCACCGAAGCCATTGTGTTGGATAAAACGGATTCGGGAGAATTTGATTCTCGGGTTTATCTGTTCACTAAAGATTTGGGCAAGGTTGTCGCTAAAGTCACCAGTGGGCGTAAAATTACTTCTAAATTGGCCGGCCATTTACAGCCGTTAAATATGGTTACCGCCCGGATTATTGAGAAAAATGGCGTTCGTCTGGTTGACGCCTTAAGTCACGGGCAAAACAAGAAGCAAGCGCATTTAATAAAGATATTTTCGTTAGTTAAGGAATTGGCGGCCGAAGGACAGAGGGATTTGGCGCTTTGGAATTTTTTAAAAAAAGCGTTAAGTAACGAGTTTGAAAATAAAAATACGGCGGAAGTTTTAAGTCTTTTGGGGTTTGACCCGACTTTTGCCAAATGTGACAGATGCCAGACCGCAAAGCCGGAGAAATTTTCTGTGCGGGATATGGCTTTTTATTGTAAAAAATGTTTTCCATAAAATATGTTGTCTAAATCGCTTAAATTTTTAATACCGCTTCTTGTTGTGATTATCGGCGTCAGCGCCTACTATATTATTAGTAAATACAATAGTAATAATTTAGATTTGACGTTAAGCGCCCCCGATGAAGCCATGATAGGGATTCCTTTTGATTTGAAAATGGAATTCAATAATCAATCGGGAGATACCTTGAAAGATGTTTCGGTTACGATAAATTTGCCGGACGGAATGGCTTTTATAGGAAGTAAACCCGATAAAATTATTGAAAGTAAAAATTTAGGCGACATCGGCCAGGGAAGTCTTATATCGGATAATTTCAAGCTAGTTATTTTAAAAGGGGACGGTGAATCCCAAAAAATAAAAGCGGTTTTGAATTATTCCCAGTCTTCCACAGCCGCACGTTTTGAAACCACAAAAGAAAAAGAAATACTTGCTAAAGGTTCGGGTATTTCCGTACAAATAGCGGGACCGGAAAAAGTTTTCAGCGGAGAGGAATTTATTTTAAGTGTTGTTTATAAAAACGTTTCCGATATGGATTTTTTTGATCTGGGCCTTACCATAGATTATCCGCCAAGTTTTTCGTTTATTAGCTCAACCTTAAAGCCCGACAGCGGCAATAACGCGTGGCTTTTGGGAAGTTTAAAAAAGGGCTCCGACGGCAATTTTACCATCAAAGGTACTATTACCGGTCCTGATAATTCTTCTTTTTCTTTTAAGCCCACTCTGAAAACTTCGTTAGATGGCAGAGTTTATGATTTAAGCGCGGGCGAATCGTCTTTGGGTATTTCCTCGTCCCCGCTTTCCTTGGCGATTCTTTTAAATGATAAAAATGATTATGTATCAAAGCCGGCAGACACGCTTAACTATGTTATAAACTATACTAATAATACGGATGTGGCTCTTCGTGACGTTGTTATTAAAGCGCGGCTAATGGGCGCATTTTTTGATTTTAATAATTTAGAAACTAACGCAACGTTCAGCTCGGGAGACGGCACTTTGTCATGGAATTCCGATAACGCCTCGGAATTAAATTTTTTGCCGCCGCACAGTTCGGGATTTGTAAAATTTAAAATCAGCACAAAGGGGAGTTATCCCATAACCAGATTAGGCGATAAAAATTTCACGTTGAAAGTTAATGTTGGAATTGAATCACCGACTATCCCTAATTTTATTTCTGCCGGCAAAACTTCAAATATGATTAATCTGGAAACAAAAATCGCTGGTAACTTAACCCTTGACGCCAAAGGCTATTTCAGGGATGCGGCATCCGGAGTTTTAAATAGCGGCCCCATTCCTCTAAGAGTCGGCCAGCCCACAAATTTCACCATTCATTGGATTTTAAAAAATTACGCGGTTGACGTGGCTAACGCGCAGGTAAAAGCTACTTTGGCTGGCGGCGTTAAATTTACGGGTAATTCACAAAGCAGTTTCGGCTCGGCGCCCGTTTATGACGAGAGCGCTAATCAGGTAGTATGGTCAATAAATAGTTTATCGGCCAATAAAGGCGTGGTTGACCAGCTTGTTGAAGCGATTTTTCAGATTGAAGCAACTCCCGCAGCCGCTCTTGCGGGTAAATATATGCCGCTTGTCAGCGACGCTGTAGTGACGGCCACCGATAGTTTTACTTCGTTGGGGCTTTCTGCGTCTAGTGGCGCCATAGATACTTCTCTACCAAATGACTCCACTATGGGCGCTCAAGGAGGAGTAGTACAGCCATAATTACTTATAGCGTATGGCTTATGGCGAAGACTATTTGTATGGTCTTTTTGTAATTTTTTTGGTAATATTTTTAAATGGAAAATTTGATGGATAAAATTGTCAGCTTGGCAAAGAGGAGGGGTTTTGTTTTTCCAGGTAGTGAAATATACGGTGGACTGCAGGGTTTTTATGATTTTGGTCCGCTTGGGGTGGAGATGAAAAATAATCTTAAGCGGCTGTGGTGGAATTGGATGACAAAAGAGCATGATAATATTGTTGGTATTGACGGCGCTATTATTACCAACCCCAAAGTTTGGGAGGCCAGCGGTCATGTTAAAAGTTTTGTTGACCCTCTGGTTGAATGCAAAAAATGTCATCATCGTTTTAAGGCGGATGATATTAAGGGTGAAAAGTGTCCTGATTGCGGTGGTTTATTAACCGAACCAAAAGTTTTTAATATTTTAGTGCCAACTCAACTTGGAGTTATTGAAGGCGAGAAAACAAACGCATATTTGAGGGGTGAAGCATGCCAAACAATTTATTTGGACTATAAAAATGTATTAGATACTACGCGTTTGAAAATTCCGTTTGGCATTTGCCAGATAGGAAAAGCTTTCCGTAATGAAGTGACGCCCGGAAATTTTCTGTTTAGACAGAGAGAATTTGAACAATGGGATTTGCAATGGTTTTGTCATCCTTCAGAAATGGTGAAACGGTTTGAATATTGGAAAGAAGAAAGGATGAATTGGTACAAAAGCATTTTCACTCATCCGGAAAATCTCGGATTTTATAAGCACGAAAAACTCGCTCATTATGCCAAAAAAGCTTTTGATATTGAATACACGGCATCGCCCGTCGGAAAAGAAATGGAGGGTATTCATTGGCGCGGCGACTGGGATTTGTCCGGTCATTCTAAATATTCAGGCCAGGATTTAAGTTATACTGATCCAGAAACGAAAGAAAACTTTATCCCCAATATCATTGAAACTTCTGGAGGCGTTGACAGGACATTTATGTTTTTGATGCTTGATGCGTATACGGAGGAGGGTGAAAGGATTGTTTTGAAATTAAATCCAAAAGTTGCGCCCTATAAAGTTGCGGTTTTCCCGCTTTTAGCCAACAAGCCGGAATTGGTTAAATTGGCTAGGCAAATTTATGAAGATTTAAGAAAAAATTTAACGGTCGTTTTTGATGGCCGCGGCAACATCGGTAAACGTTATTATTCACAGGACGAAATAGGCACGCCATTTTGCGTCACCGTTGATTTTGACAGCTTAAAAGATGAAGCGGTTACGGTAAGGGATAGGGATACGATGAAGCAGGAAAGAATCAAAATTAACAAGCTGGAAGACTATTTTAGCGATAAATTTATTTAAGTAAAGCTTGATTTTATGAAGCCATTTAAAAAATACGTTTTAAAAAACGGGTTAAGAATTATTTTGGTTCCGGAGCCGCGGAGTTTGGCCGTTACAGCGCTGGTTTTAGTGGAAGCCGGCTCGAAATATGAAAATAAAAAAATAAATGGCATTTCTCATTTTTTAGAGCACTTGTGTTTTAAGGGAACGTCAAAACGCCCGACTCCTCTAATGATTGCTTCGGAGCTTGAGTCAATAGGGGCTGTTTTTAGCGCTTTCACTAGTTTGGAATTGACTGGTTATTTTGCCAAGGTAAGTTCGGATAAAATTAATCAAGCGCTGGATGTTATTTCCGATATTTACATAGATTCAATTTTTGATGAGAAAGAATTAGAAAGAGAAAAAGGAGTAATAATGGAGGAAATTAATATGGATGAGGATAATCCAATGAAAAAAGTTCAAGAAATTTTTGAGGAATTATTATATGGCGACCAGCCTGCCGGTTGGTCCATTGCCGGAACCAAAGAAATTATTAGGTCATTGGATAGAAGGGTGGTTATTGATTATCGCCGTGCTCATTATGTGCCGCAGGCTACTGCTGTAGTTGTAGCCGGCGCTTTTAACGAGGCCAAGATGTTAAAAGAAATTAAAAAATGTTTCGGCGGTATTTCAGAGGGCGGTAAAACCAATAAAATAAAAGTCAAAGAAGCGCAAATTTCGCCTAATGCGGCTATTCATTTTAAAGAATCCGACCAAACACATCTGGTTTTAGGATTTCGGGCGTTTGATATGTTTGATAAAAGGCGGCACGCTCTCGCTGTGCTGTCAAAAATTATTGGTGGGGGGATGGGTTCGCGTTTATTCCAAAAAATTAGGGGAGAGCTTGGAGCGGCTTACTATATATACAGTGAAGAGTTTCTTTTAACCGACCATGGATTTTTGGCGGTTTCCGCCGGCGTTGATAATACCAAGGTAAAAAAGGTCATAGGAGCGATTTTAGATGAATTTAGAAAAATTAAATCCGCGCCAGTCAGCCCCGAAGAATTGCGGCGGGCTAAGAGTCATATCACGGGTAAATTAATGATAGAGCTTGAAACATCGGATGCCGTGGCGGGCTTTTACGGTCAACAAGAAATATTTAAAGAAAAAATTATTACTCCTAAGGAGGCGATTAAAAAAATTGAAGCCGTAACCGCCGGTGACATTTTAAATGTCGCAAAGGATATAATAAATGACAAAGGGTTAAATCTGGCCCTTATCGGCCCTTTTAAAGAATCCAAAGAATTTGAAAGTGTGCTGAAACTTTAGTATCCTGAAATTGAGCGTTATGTATTAACATAAATTTTCCGGATGGAAAGGAGATATTTAGACATAAGTTGGACAAGCCTTTGGCGTGTAATAACCATGCTTGTTTTGGTTGTCTTCGTTTATCAGGCGAAAAATATTTTTGCCGCTCTGCTTCTTTCGATAGTTATTTCTTCCGCCCTTGATCCAATTGTAAGTTTTTTGGAACGTAAAAAAATTCCAAGGATTCTTGGCTCTTTGTCAATATTTTTAATTGCTTTAGGTGTATTGTCTATTCTCCTTTATATTGTCATACCGGTTGTTTTGTCTGAATTAAGCGTGCTAATAAACAGTCTTGGCGATATTCAGCCCTCCCTTTTTGGATTAAAGGAGGCATCTAATATTATAAGTAATGTAAGCGAAAGTATCGGTAAGCTGACCAATATTTTATTCAGCGGGAGCGCGTCGGTATCTGACTTGGTTACGAAATTTTTAGGCAGCCTCACTCTGACTTTTTCGGTGTTTATGCTGTCGCTTTATTTGACTATAGGCCGCGATGGCGTGGAAAAATTTTTAAAAGCGATTTTACCGCCGAAGTTGGAAGATAAAGTTTTGGAAATTTATTCGCGGACTCGCTATCAAATCGGCAAGTGGCTACAGGGGCAGATTTTTCTTAGCCTTAGCATAGGTGTCGCGGTTTCTATCGGCTTGTGGTTTTTGGGCATTAAATATAGCTTGGTGCTTGGCATTTTAGCGGGTATGTTGGAAATAGTGCCTTTTGTGGGCCCCATATTAAGCGGCGGCATCGCAATTCTCATCGCTTTTTCGCAGTCTTTACCTCTGGCCATTTACACCTTTATTCTTTTTATTGTCGTTCAGCAAATAGAAAACCAGATTTTAGTCCCCGTATTTATGCGCCTTACCACCAGTTTGCACCCCGTTGTTATTCTGGTCTCGGTGCTTATTGGCGGAGAGCTTTTTGGCATAGTGGGTCTTATCTTAGCGGTGCCGGCGGCCGTGTTGGTCCAGGAAATTATTAATAATTGGACCGATATCAAAAGAAAGAGAAAGGAATTGGTTTCGTAGGGGATTGTCGGTTAAGATTTAAGCAAAAGCGCGGTTTTGTGAAAGATAATAAATTTTATATAACAACTTCCATAGCTTATGTTAACGCGCCGCCTCACGTGGGTTTTGCTTTGGAGTCTTTGCAGGCGGATGTCGTAGCCAGATTTTATCGCGATAAAGGTCAGGATGTGTTTTTTTTAACCGGCACCGATGAGCATGGTACAAAAATCGCCCGTTCAGCTGAAAATGAAGGCAAAAAAACAAAAGAATTTGTAGACGAAATATCCCCAAGGTTTAAAAATCTTAAAGATATTCTTAATTTGTCGTGGGATAATTTTATCCGTACATCCGACAAGGAAATTCATTGGCCGGTGGCGCAGGAAGTCTGGAATAGCATTATGAAATCCGGCGATCTTTATAAAAAAACTTATAAGGGCTTATATTGTGTTGGCCATGAATCTTTTGTGACCAGAAAAGATTTGGTAGACGGAGTATGTTCTTTACACAAAAGGCGTCCGGAAGAGATAGAAGAAGAAAATTGGTTTTTTAAGCTTTCCAAGTATGGCGATGAGATTAAAAAAAGAATTAAGAGCGATGAGCTTCTTATTGTACCCAAAAGCCGGAAAAATGAGGCGCTTGCTTTTTTAGACGAGGGGCTTGAAGATATAAGTTTTTCCAGGCCTTCAAAAACTTTAATTTGGGGCATACCGGTGCCGAACGATAGTTCTCAAACAATGTATGTATGGGCTGACGCGCTGGTTAACTACATCAGTGGATATGGAGGGATAAATGAGTGGCAAGGGCACCCCGCCGATGTCCATTGTATAGGTAAGGATATTTTAAGGTTTCATGCCGTAATTTGGCCAGCAATGCTGCTTTCAGCTGGACTCACTCTTCCTAAGAGTGTTTTTGTCCACGGTTTTATTACCGCTAACGGCGAGAAAATGTCAAAATCTCTCGGTAATATTATTGATCCTTATGAACTGGTTAAAAAATACGGCACCGACCCGGTGCGCTATTATCTTTTGCGGGAAATTCCTTCATCCGAAGACGGCGATTTCAGTTACTCCAAATTTGAAGAAAGGTATAATGGCGATTTGGCTAACGGACTCGGTAATTTCGCGGCAAGAGTTTTAACGCTTGGAAATAATTATATTGCTATTTATAATTCGCAATTTAATAAAGAGATACAAGTTGATAAATTTATTAATGAAAAAATTGAGGATATTAAAATTAATGTTTCTAAAAAAATTGAAGAATTTAAATTCAACGAGGCTTTAGGGAGTATTTGGGACTTAATTCATTTTGGCGACCAATATATCAATGAAAAAAAGCCGTGGGAACAAAAGGATGAAAAGATTGTAATGATAAAAGGCAAAACTATTTATGAATTAATAGTTATTTTGGAGAATGTTGCAACGCTACTTTTACCTTTTATGCCAGAAACGGCCTCTAAAATACTGAAAGCTATTAAGCACGAAGATCCTGGTATTTCTATTGACAAAATAGATAATCTTTTTCCGCGCTTATAATAAAATATGAAAATCATTGATGCTCATTGCCATATTCAATTTCCGGCTTATGACAAGGATAGGGATGATGTCATAAAAAGGGCAAAACAAGCAGACGTAAAAATGATTGTTTCTGGCGTTGATTTGGTCACTTCAAACGCCGCGGTTCAGCTGGCGGAAGAACACCAAGGCGAAGTTTGGGCTACGGTTGGGTTTCACCCCGAAGACGCGGCGGATTTTGAGCCAGATGGCGCTGAAAATATTTTTGAATTGGCTAAACACGAAAGAGTTATGGCAATTGGGGAATGCGGACTGGACTATTATCGGCTAAACGCCAAAGGCGTCGCCCGACCCTCAGGGGGTTTAGGGCTAAACGCCAAAGAATCGGCTGGCGGACCAAAGCCTGAAGAAATCAAGAAAACGCAAAAAGATGTTTTCTTAAAGCAGGCTTATATAGCTAAGGAATTAAATAAACCATTAATAGTTCATTGCCGTCCGTCACAAGGCACAGAAGACGCTTATCAGGATATTTTAGATTTATTTGATAAAGGCATAGGCGATGAGATTCCGGTAATTATGCATTTTTTTGCCGGCAGTCTTAAAATGGCCAAAAAGATGGTTGACTTAGGTTTTTATTTTACCTTCGGTGGGGTTGTCACTTTTTCCCGTGATTATGATGAAATTATCCAATTTATTCTGATAGACAGGATTTTAGCCGAAACAGATTCTCCGTATGTGGCTCCGGCTTCCCGCCGCGGTAAAAGAAACGAGCCGTTTTTTATTTTAGAAATTATTCAGAAATTATCGGAAATTAAAGGAGTAAGTACCGATAAGTTATTGGAGGCTTTATTCAATAATTCAAAAAGAGTCTTTAAAACTGATTTTAACTGCCAATAGGTGGCAGGCAGGCCTGCCTGCCGATAGGCAGGGTTGATACTTTCGGCGCAACTGTTAAAATTATTAAATTATTTGTGAGCAGTATATCTTATGAGTTACAACCCTAAAAAAATTGAAGCGAAATGGCGTAAAATCTGGAAAACCAAGAGTATTTTTAAAACCAAAGACGAAATAAAAGGCAAAAAGAATTTTTATCATCTTGTGATGTTTGCTTATCCGTCCGGCAATCTTCATATTGGTCACTGGTATAATTTCGCGCCCGCGGATGTTTATGCGCGTTTCAAGCGGATGGAGGGTTTTAATGTTATGAGTCCTATCGGGTTTGACGCGTTTGGTTTGCCGGCTGAAAACGCGGCCATAAAAAATAAAACCCATCCTTCTAAATGGACTATCGCCAATATAAAGAATATGACAAAGCAGCTTGAGGCGATGGGTAATAGTTATGATTGGTCGCGACTCGTCATTACTTGTCTCCCTGAATATTATAAATGGAACCAATGGATTTTTTTGAAATTTTTTGAAAAAGGGCTAGCATATCGCAGAAAAGTTAAAGCAAATTGGTGTGCTTCCTGTAAAACGGTTTTAGCGAATGAACAAGTTATTGAACGCAATAGATGCGAGCGTTGTTCCACGGAAGTAATTCAAAAAGAAATAGAGCAGTGGATGCTTAAAATTACCGATTACGCCGACCGCCTTTTGGAAGATTTGGATATGTTGGATTGGCCGGAAAGAACCAAAATAATGCAGCGTAATTGGATAGGCCGTTCCGAAGGGGCGGAAATTGAATTCCCTGTGACCGATTCCAATTTAAAAGTTAAAGTTTTTACAACTCGAGCCGACACGCTTCCGGGCGCCACTTATTTAGTGTTGGTGCCGGAGCACCAGCTGCTGACTATTTTATCCGCCCGTATCAGGAATATAAACAGTGTTAGTGAATATATTGAACAGGCAAAACACAAGACGGAGTTGGAAAGAATTATGGAAACCAAAGATAAAACTGGCGTTGAACTGCAGGGGATAACGGTTATCAATCCTTTTACTAAAAAAGAAATCCCCGTGTGGGTTTCGGATTATATTTTAAGCGGATACGGCACCGGGGCTATAATGGCTGTCCCGGCTCACGACGCGCGAGATTTTGACTTCGCGCAAAAATTTAATTTGTCGGTTATTAAAGTGGTTGCCCAGAAAATCGGCGAAGATAAAGAAGTGAAAACCGTTTATGAAGGTGATGGAGTAATGATTAATTCGGGTGAGCTGGATAATATTCCGAGTCATATCGCTAAAGAAAGAATTATTGAGATGGTCGGAGGAAAAAAGAAAGTTAATTATAAACTGCACGATTGGATTATTTCGCGCCAGAGGTACTGGGGAACGCCTATACCGATTATTCATTGCGAGCATTGCGGCATGGTGCCGGTTCCGGAAAAAAATCTCCCCGTGGTTTTGCCCGTGGTTAAAGACTATGAACCGGAAGGAGAAGGAAAGTCTCCGCTGGCTAAATCCAAAAGTTTTTTGAATACCAAATGTCCTAAATGCGGCGCCAAGGCCGAGCGGGAAACGGATACAATGGACACATTTGTTGATTCCTCGTGGTATTTTATCCGTTATACGGATTCCAAAAATAAAAAATCTTTGGCGGATGAAGATAAAATGAAAGCATGGCTTCCGGTTAAAATGTATATCGGCGGCCCGGAACATGCGGTTATGCATCTTTTATACGCCAGATTTTTCACTAAATTTTTATGTGATGAAGGCATTATTAATTTCTCGGAGCCGTTTCTGTCGCTTCGCCATCAGGGAATGATTCTTGGGTCTGACGGCCAGAAAATGTCAAAGTCCCGCGGCAACGTCGTGGACCCCGATGAATTAGTAAGTAAGTTCGGTGCCGATTCGGTAAGGATGTACCTGTGTTTTATGAGCGAATATTATCAGGGCGGCCCGTGGAATCCAACCGGCATTTTGGGCATCCACAGGTTTCTGAATAGGGTTTATAATTTTGTTTCGGATGCTGGTAAACAAAAACCGGCGGCTGATAAGAGTCAGAATAATTTAATTCGCTTGCTTCACAAAACTGTTAAAAAAGTAGGCGAAGACATAGAAGCTTTAAAATTTAACACGGCGGTTTCCGCGTTAATGATTTTATTGAACGAAATGGAAAAAAATAAGCAGTCCTGCGGCAAAGATTGCGCTGAAATATTTGTAAAATTATTGGCGCCCTTTACTCCTCATTTGGCGGAAGAATTATGGTCCCGATTTTTTGTAAGTAAAAAATCGGGGATCCACGATTCGCGGCGCGAATCGGGACAAATGTCTAGAAATTACAAGACCATTCATTTTGAGTCTTGGCCGAAATATAATAAAGATTTGGTTTGGGACGAAGAAGTTGAATTTTTAATCCAGGTTAATGGCAAGCTCCGCGATAAAATTTTAGCGCCTAAGAAATCAGAACAGCCCGAAATAGAAAAAATGGCTTTAGAGAGTATTAAGGTTAAAGAAATACTCGGCGGCAAAAAACCACAAAAAATTATTTTTGTGCCCGGTAAATTAATAAATATAGTTGTATAACAAAAAACCCGGCACATCGCCGGGTTTTTAAATTGAGTCTTATTTCAAAACATCAACAGTCTTTTTTCTGATAAAGAAGTGATAAATGCCGAATCCGATTGCCAGTCCTATAAGTAGGTCTATAAACCAGTTGCCCAGTAACGTTCCCATGGCGCTTAACAGGGAAGCCAGTCCCGAACCCCCGTTAATTTCTAAATTCGCGAAAGTAATCTTGGATTCTGTGCCGCCGCCCGGAAGTGTGTAGTTGATATCGGCGTTGAATGTTATTGATTTTGAACCGCTAACAGAATTATTTATTTCAAAGGAAACGCTTATATTTCCTTCGCTGTGCGCTCCTATTTTATCAAGTTTATACAATAAGCTGTTGTTGCCTTCAAACGTGAAGGGCACAAGGCTTGAGTTTTTAAACGTAACTTCGGCCGGGAAGGTTATTCTAAACTTGGCGTTATTAGCCGAATAATTACTGTCGTTTTTATAGTTAACTGTATAAGTAACTTGTCCGTTGTTTAAATTACCGCTGTCTATTGAAGAAGTTAATGAAATTAAGTTTATGGCATTTCCTGAAACCGAGGTGGTTTGATAATAAACCGCCGGAGTATAGGAGCTCGTTTGGGTAGTGAAGTTCAGAATGCCTCCGTAGCTTGTGCCATAAGAATTTTGCGCCGCGGCTCTGAAATAATAAGTTTTGCCCGGCGATAGATTAGTCAGCGTCACCGAAATCGGCGCGCCGTCTTCGTTAAGAAGCTCGTATTTTCACCCCATTCAAACCAGGCGGTTGTATAATAACCGTTTGGAATTGCCGAGCCGTTAAGCATTGCCGAAGTTTGATAAATTGAAGAAGCCGGAGAAGTGGTGACAGCTGAAGTATTTGAAGAAACCGGCCCGTAAGGGGAGTAGGGTGCGTAGTAAGAAGTCTGTGTTGTGAAATTTAAAATACCGCCGTAAGTCGCGCCGTAGGAATTTCTGGCGACTATTCTGTAGTAATAGGTTGTGCTTGGATTCAGGCCGTATATGTATTGGAGCTGGTTGCTTGAATAACTGCTGGCGCTTAGTGATTTATAGTTGGTTATGGTGCCGAGCGCCGTAGTAGGCCCCCATTCATACCATACGGTTGAGTCATTGTTATTCGGATTGACTATTCCGTCTAGGGCGGCAGAATTTGAAGTAATCGAATAAGCCGAATTGGTCTGGGCCACGGGCGCTTGCTGTGTCGGTTGTTGAGTGTAGCTTTGCTGAATATAGAAATTAAATATGCTTCCATAGTTTGTGCCGTTAGGATTTTGCGCCACCAACCTAAAATAATAGTTAGTATTGAACAATAAGCCGCTTAAATAGGCAGTTGCATTTACGGATGAGTTACCGCTTCCCAGAGACTGCGCGCTGGTAACATTGCCAAGCGAAGTAGTTTGTCCCCATTCAAACCACGCCATAGTATTGCCGTTGTTTGGATTTATTGAGCCGGTTAAGGTGGCGCTATTATTGTTTATATTGTAAGCCGAGTTGGTTGTTACAGATGGCGCCTGTCCCTGTTGTCCGCCGGATTGCGAGGTGGTAAAACTAATAATATTTCCATAAGCGGTGCCATTTAAATTTTGAGCAACGACTCTAAAGAAATATTGCGTATTTTGGTTAAGTCCCGAGACGTAGACATTATTGTTTATATTTGAATCCCCGCTTCCTAAATTTTTTGAAGACGTTATGTTTCCAAATGATTGAGATGTTCCATATTCAAACCACGCCATAGTATCTTTCCCGTTTGGGTTGATAGAGCTGTCCAAAGTGGCGGAGTTTGAAGTTATTCCATAGGCGGAATTAGTTGTTGCGTTAGGGAATAGCGTTGGCTGCTCAATATTGGGCAAGGTAGTGAAGTTTATTGTATTGCCATAGCTTGCGCCGTTAGGATTTTGCGCTACCGCGCGGTAGTAATAATTTGTGTTTTGGTTTAATCCCGATATGTTTGCGGTGACGGTTGCGGGCGATGTTCCGCTCCCTATGTTTTGCGAGTTAGTCGTGTTGCCGAATGCGGTTGAGTTTCCATACTCAAACCAAACAACAGTGTTTCCTTGATTAGGATTAACTGCTCCGTTTAACACAGCGGAATTTTTTGTGATGCCATAGGCGTTATTTGTAATTGCGTTTGGAGCTTGTTGTTGCTGTTGGTTTTGTTGCGATGTGGTGAAGCTTAATATGCTTCCCTGGCTTGCGCCGCTCGCGTTTTGAGCGACAGCTTTAAAATAGTAAGTGGTATTTGGGTTTAGACCAGTCAAAGTTTTATTTAAATTAATCTGGATATTTCCGCCTCCCAGAGACTGCGCGTTGGTAATATTACCAAGTGAAGTGGTCTGCCCCCATTCAAACCAAGCCGTGGTATTGCCGTTGTTTGGATTGATTGAGCCGGTTAGAACGGCCGAATTTTGTGTTATGCCGGTTGCGGAGTTGGTATTTACAGTTGGAACAATCGTTTGTCCGTTCTGGGTTGAAGAAGTAAGAAAATTAACAGTATTGCCGTAGCTGGTACCGTTGGTATTTTGCGCCACTACTCTGTAATAGTATATGGTGTTTTGGTTAAGATTTGATAAAGGTAGGTAAATATTTATGGATGTATTCCCGCCGCCGACATTTTGCGAAGCGGTGGTATTGCCGAATGAAGCCGTGTTTCCGTATTCAAACCAAGCCGTGGTATTGCCGTTGTTTGGATTGATTGAGCCGTATAAAGTAGCCGAGTTGGGTGTGATTCCTAAAGCGGGATTAGTATTTACCATTGGCGCCGCACCGAGATTTTGCTGGGTTGGCGCGGTGAGAAAACTCACGGTATTTCCAAAACCGGTTCCATTGCTGTTTTGCGCCACGGCGCGGTAAAAATATGATGTGTTTTGATTAAGTCCCGATACGAAGAAAGTAGTATTTACCGGCGAATTCCCGCTGCCGATATTTTGTGCAGCAGTAGTATTGCCAAATGAAGGAGTGTTTCCATATTCAAACCAAGTTGATGTGTTGCTGTTGTTTGGGTTAATTGAACCATTTAGTACGGCGGAGTTTGAAGTTATTATGGACGCGTTGTTGGTATTCACTGTTGGAATATAGCTTTGCGCCGGCGGTTGCTGTGTGCTTGTATTACTGATCTGCGCTCTAAAAACTACATATCCTTGAGTTTGCCACCCCGGCGTTATGTCGCCGACATTAAGTCCGTCGCTTGAAACTATTTCATTGCCTTGTTGTCCGTACAGCAAGGTTTGCTGATTGTTAAAATGGTCATACCATCTGACTGACCCGGGTATAAATGTAAGGGTTTGGCTGGAGGTGAGCGTTACTGGCGCGCTTCCGTAAACGATATTGGCGTTTTGCGCCCATAATTCGGCGCTTATGTTTTGGGTAGTAAAGCTTGCGGAAGGTAAATCAACTTTTATTTTTGTTTGTCTGGCGGTTTCATTTGAAGTGTTATGGTAATAAACCAAAAAGCTGACCACTTCTCCCTTATCCGCGGAAACCGAAGTAATCCAACAGGTATTGCAATTCGGATTTTTTGTGTAATTTGAAGCTTGAAGAGTCGGAAAATCGCCGGGGTCGCTGTTAAAAAACGACATCGCGTTTGCCGATGGAATAAAAACAGCCGTTAATAAAATAACGTTTAAAAAATTTAATACTAGTTTTTTACTTAATGATTTTTTATTCATATTTTTTTATTATTTTTTCCATTCCGCAGATTTCATTTTGCGTTAAAATCTTGGGAATGGAGACGAAGCATTATTTTTTTAAAATAATGCTTCGTCGTCAACTTCAAAACTTTTTTTGAAGTTGAATCATATTGTAAGGAGGGGAAGATGGTCCATCACTTGGCGCGGGCGAAGACGAGGGATCTCGGTGAAGATTCTTTTTGCCTTGATTGTATCCGACTGCGATGCCGGATATTAAAAACAAAGTTTTCATTATCGCGGAGTCCTCATCGCTGAAAACTCCAAATACCGTCACTATCCCGCCGCCTATTACCAGCGACTTGTGTCCGGATCTGTCTAGGTCAGTTGCGCCGTACCCTAACGCTAGCCCGCCAGCCAGCAGAGCCAAAGAAGATTTACCGTTGAATTTCGCCAGGTCAGACTTTATTATGGACCCAAAAGTTTGCTTTTGGATTTCTTGCAAAGGTTTTTCCTGAACAGTTTTTTCACTTTCTATTTCGGATCTGTAGCTGACTGTGGGATTTTTAGCAGCCGGATTCTTGTCTTCAATGGTAACCTTGACGCTGGCTATCGCGTTAGCGGCTATCAATAGTGATATGCATAACAATGTCAAAATCGGAATCAGTTTTTTCATGTTTTCCCTCCTTTTCGGATTTTTGTTTTACAGGGGCATTGGTATCATCTATAACAGTTTTTGTTTGTGGTGTTTTGATTTGCTGCGTGATGCTTTCTGATTTTATCCACCTATTCCATATTACGTAATTCATTATCAATAACAGGATAAGCAAGATAAACTTAAGAATTTTACCCCCATTTCTTTTCAGGGTGTCGCTAAATTTCCCCATAAATCCTCCTTCTTTTTAGGTTTTTTATTATTTTAGAACTGGGTATAATATATCACAATATTGTCATTTTGTAAAGAGGGGAGGAAGGGTTTTAAGATGCCATTTAAAATCCGCCCAATGGGGCGGATTAGGAAGTTAAGTTATGAATGTTTTTTTACTTTCTTTCTCCGAGCACAACTTTAATTTCCAGTTCTTTTTCCTTACGCAACACTTTCATTTTTAGGGTATCTCCTACATTAAGTTTTTCCAGAAAATCCTGTATGGTTTTGCATTCGGAAAGTTTTTCGCCGTTGCATTCGGTGATGACGTCTCCTTCCTCAAATCCGGCTTTTGCCGCCGGTGTTCCGAGGATAATACCCTGGAGCGGTTCGCCCTTGCCGGCTACCAGCGCTCCATAGTCGGACGGCAAATCCAGTTTTCTTTGCAGCTCCGCGTCAATATTGATGTATCGCAGTCCCAAAAGGGGCCTTTTTACTTTCCCGTATTTTTTAACATCCGATAAATCGCGCTTGGCCGCGTTAATAGGAATCGCGAACCCGATATTCTGGGCACCTGAAACTATCGCGGCGTTAATCGCGATTACTTCGCCGTTTTCATTTATAAGCGGTCCGCCGGAATTGCCGGGATTAATCGCGGCATCGGTCTGGATGAGCCCGCGCAGTTCTTGCGCCGGTGTGCCGGAATCGGTTTGCGCGTTGATGGCTCTTGATAGACCGGAAACAATGCCTTTAGAAACCGTATTTTGAAATATTCCTAAAACATTGCCGATGGCCAAAACCGTTTGACCGAGTTCCAGTTTTGAAGAATCGCCGAGTTTTACAAATGGTAGTTTTTGTTTGTCGGTTGATTTGATTTTTAAAATTGCTACATCGTCTATCGGGTCGCATGCGATAATTTCGGCCAGATATTTTTTATTATCCGAAGTAATGATGGTGTATTCCGCCGACACATCTGAAACCACGTGTTTATTGGTTAAGATGATTCCTGCGGGGTCAACGATAAATCCGGAGCCGCCGTCTATCTGCACCATGCCTCGGCTGTCAATTTTCTGACCGTTATTTTTGAGGTCGGGTACGCTGAATGGGAGTAGGGAAAATAATTCAGCCGGCAATTCTTTTTCAACTTCTTCAAGTTTTTTAGAAACGACAATAGACACGACTGACGGCAAGACTTTTTTTATCATTTTGGTGATGTGTATCATTATTTAAGTTTATATTAGTTTTTTGTTGGCACCAAATAATCGGAGGAGGGTTAAACCCCCGAGGTGCTTTCCTGCGGCGAGTAAATTTTCGGACCAATTAGTTTTTCACCGCAATTAATTTTTAAATAGAAACAAAGCGGAAGGGGTGATCCGCCAGCTGGCGGAGAACTCACGATACCTCTATTAATAATACTCATGATTAGTGCGGAGGCGAGAGGATTCGAACCT
>VMGU01000002.1 GCA_007376745.1 Parcubacteria group bacterium Athens0714_26 | reverse complement strand
TTGGTCGATTGGACTTATTTCGCCCTTACGTTATATTTGTAATAAATTAACAGTTGAAAAGTCTCAAATGTTATGGACGAGTACACGAAATTGACTTTTTAAAATTTTTATCTTAATATATCAAAAGCAAATTTAAATCTAAATAAGGAGGCTATACTCTATGTTCACGATTTTTAAAGTCGCGCACAAAGAAGTACACAGCGTAAAAACTTTGATTTTGGAGCAAAATTTTCCCGAACCGCCCGTTGAATCAAGGAAATACGAAATAGAAGAAAATAAAAATGGAGAGGAGTTAACTTTTAAAGAAAACACTATGACCGGAGAAGAAACTGCCAAGATTTATTTAAAAGACAATAAGATCTGGACCGACAAACTCCATATATTTGTTCTTATCGCGTCGCTTCTGCGCGACTACCAAATCAAGTTTAAAATCAGCTATGCAAACAAACCCCCGGCTTTAAACGAAACCTCGTAAGCGCCCTTCTTAAAAATTATAAAAGCTCTCCATATGGAGAGCTTTTAATTATTACATCCTTACAAATACCGAGAAATCTCTGCCGCCGGGATACCGGAATATCACACTTTTGTTTCCTGCCTTTTTTATTTCCTGGATAAATTCCGGAATTTCGCCCGTGCAAGTTTTCGCGTTTGAAAGAACCAGTTTCCCGTCTACATATTGGACGTCAACCGATTCACCAGCGGCTCCGCTAAAAACCATGGTACACTTGCTTTGTTTTTTGTCTTCCTCATTGGCAATGCGTCCCGCACAAAACTTTTTAATCGAGATTTTAGGACCAATGATTTCTAACTCCCCAAGCAGACTACTCGGCGCGTCAAAATTATTATCTTCCAAACCCATTCTCCTCACCCCCTTTAATTTTTTAAAGAAAATAAAATCAGCCCTTACAGCTGTAATTCAACATTAGCACAATTAGCTATTTTTTTCAACTGTAACGCTTTCAATCGTAACAGGCGTAATTGGCCGGTCATTTCCATCCGTTACCTGATTCCCTATGGCATCAACCACATTCTGACCCTCAATAACTTTGCCGAAAATAGTGTAGTTATTCTGTAAAGGATAATTCTCAAGCATTATAAAAAACTGGCTGCCATTTGTATTAGACCCGGAGTTCGCCATAGCCACCACTCCTTTTTTATATCCCGCTTTATATGAATCGGTATCAGGATTCAACTCATCTTCAAACTTATATCCCGGCCCACCCGTCCCGCACGCCCCGAGAGACGAGTTACCGCAATTAGGGTCTCCGCCCTGAATCATAAAACCCTTGATGACTCGATGGAAAATAATATTATTGTAAAAACCCTTCTCCGCCAAAGTTATAAAATTTTGAACTGTTTTCGGCGCGTCCGCGTCATATGTAGTAAATTTTATTAATCCCAAATTAGTTTTAATGCTGATTATATTCATATTATTTTTTTGAATTACGAACTCGGTTTTATTTTGATCTATGGCAGAGCTGACGGCTTCTTTGTTTGAAACAAAATACTTAACCGCAACAATGCCCGCTACAATCACGACTATAATAATGATTATATTTAACAATTCTTTTTTCATAATCAAATAATTTTTTGTTAATTATTAAATCCATACACTAACCGGCCGCGTTGCTTTTTATTTTAAACGAGTTTGCCGTATCTGTAAAAATACTTTTATAAGAATCCCAATAAACTTCGGTGGTATTAAAAGACATTGTCCAGATATCGTCGCTGTCGCCTTTTACAAATACCAACAAAACTCGGAAATTTATTCCGTCACGAGTAAGTTTTGATTCAAAACTATAACTGTCGTGTCCATTAATCGTACCGTATTTTTCATTATTAATAATCGCGTCTTTAGATATCCCCATTATCTGTTTCTTAACTTCATTGGCATACTCTTCTCTGCTATGCCCCCTTAAATCTTCATGACTTACGGAAAAATATGATTTAAAACCATCCTTCATAGCCGCGGGGTCATTTAATTCATCAGCTTGATTTAAAACCATAGCCGAAACGCTCGGATAATACTCATCTTTCCATCCAACCGGAATACTGATGGAAAACTTATCTTTTTCCAACACATATGCCGGGCTCAACTGCCGATCTGACGGCTTATTTTCTTTTGCGCCGCCGACCGCGCCGGAGGAATTATTTTGAGGATTTTCCGCGTTCTGCGGCTGCTGCGATTTGCCGGCGGATATTAACTCGTTGGCTAATTTCGCTTTTTTATATACTATCGTATAAACCACGGCCACAGTTCCTAAAATTAGCGCGACCAAAACCGTAATAATCAACAAACTTTTTTTATTCATCTTATTTTAATTATTTATATTAATGTTTTGCCGTTCCAAAATTATAAATCACATCTTTGCGCTCCACAACTATTTCCCAGCCGGATTTTCTGGCAAAGTCCCAAAGCTTCTTGTTGGGATTAAAACAAATCGGCCTGTCCACCATATTCAAAAAAGCAACATCGCTCTCTGTATCACCGACACCGATAGAACCCCTGATAATTAAATTTTCTTTGGCTATGGCGCGCTGCAAAATCTTGGCCTTATCGGAAATAACATCAGTATACAAAGTTTTACCGGTAAACTTTTCTTTTTTATCAATTTCGTATATGCGGCCGTAAACTTTATCAAATCCCAGTTTTTTACAAAATTCGTCCAAAATTATCTTTGGAGAATTGGATATCGCCAGAAGAAAATAATTTTTCTTTTTTAATTCGTCCACAAGATTCCTCGTATAACGATAAACTCTGTCTTTATGGAAATTGGCGACCTCCCGCGCTATTTTAACAAAATCATCATATTTAACCCCTTTTAAATTCTTATCAAAAGCCTCAACCACTTTATTAATGTATTTTTCATAAGAATCCTTGCGGTCTAGCCAATTCCTGTAATATTTATCGTAAATCTTTTCCGTCCCGGCTTTAAAAATACCTTCCTGAATCAGAGTTTCAACAAATTCAATAAGCAGACTAGACCTAAAAATAGTGCCATCCACGTCAAAAATCGCCACCTTTTTCTTATGCTTCGCCATATTTAATATTTTACTCCGTATTCCTACAACTACAAATTCTATTTCCTTATCGCTATACTATATATAAAAATATGCCTGATTCAAAAGCCAAGCCTAAAATTGTCATTCACGTCTGCTGTGCCGTATGCGGAGCATATCTTATAGAATTGCTTAAAAAAGATTATACGCCGATTATTTTCTTTTATAATCCCAATGTCCATCCGCGTGAAGAATACGAAAAAAGAAAAAACTCCGCCCGTAAATTAGCCGGGATATATGATGCTGAATTTATTGAAGGGAATTATGACGACCAAAACTGGTTTGAGAAAATTAAAAGTTTTGAAAACGAACCCGAGGGCGGCAAAAGATGCCCTGTATGCTTTAAAGTCCGGCTCTACGAAACGGCAATGCTCGCTAAAAATAAAAATGCCTCTTATTTTACCGCCACCCTGGCCGCCAGCCCTTATAAAGACGAAAATCTTATTAACTCCATCGGCGATGAAATAGCGAAAGAATTAAATTTAAACTTTATAAAATTAAACAATCTGGAAAACAAACAAAACATCTGGAAAAAAACCCGGGAATTGGCGAAAAAATATAATTTCTATCATCAAAAATACTGCGGATGCGTATTCTCTCAAAAATAAATTAGTTAACCTTTAATTATTTTTGACGCTTCCTGCCAGATAGCATCATCTTGTTTAACTGTTTTTAGCCAGTACCACCATTCAACCCCCCAGAAATAAAATTCATCTATTCCGGTTTGCCGCGCAAATTCAATATTTTTCTTAAATTGCTCCAGATTCATGGTTTTATTTTGTTCTTCGGAAGTACACTGCCAAAGCGACGTCTGGCACCACGGCTCCGCCTGCAACTCAACGTTAATCACTTTCTTGCTAAATAATTTATCAATTAGCTGCGCCCGGCGGCTGTAAAAAATCGGCGGCAGAGGGAAATTAAAATAAATGCCGATTTCCTTAAACCAAATTCTCCTGTAGGTGGTAATGCCCACGATATCCCCGATACCGGCAGTAGCAAACCAAAGAGATCCCTCGCCGCTGTCCGAAATCACCACAGGACGCTTAAATAAATCCAAAGATTTTACCAAAGACACCTCTTCTTTCACAAAAGCGGGACTCACCATCAGGCATTTGCCAAACGGGAAAAACGGCTCATTTTCCACCTGCCAATATTTTATATTTTGCGTTTTCTGATACCTCAAAATAATTTCCTTTTCCAAATACAGAATCTTTTGTTGCTGCTCATTTTGTTTTAATCCTTCGGCCCACTGCGGAGTGTGGCACTCCGGCCAACGCGGCGTTTTCATACCCATAGCCAAAATAATTTCTACGTTTCTTTTTTCCGCCTCGCCAATCATCCAATCCAAATCGGAAAAATCATAAGTTCCTTCTTTTGGCTCTATCAAATCCCAGTGAGCTGAAACGCGCAAATTTTTAACGCGCAAATCATCAAGTATCGCCAGAAAAGTTTCTTTCCAATTCAAGCCAAAATCTTCAGCCTGTCCTATGGAAAAATCTACTCCCCATTTAATATTTTCCGCTGGTTTTGCCGTACCCACAAAAAAATATCCCAAAACAATCAAAATCAGGGCCAGAGCTAAATAAATTAATATTTTTTTATAAAGCTTCATTGTTTTTTACTATTCAAAATGTCGCCTTCGATGGCATTCGCTTTACAAATTTTGGCGTACAAATAAGCGCTAGGCCTGATCTTTCTTTTGAGACTCTTGTAATTTATCTCCACCAGCCCAAAGCGGGGCGCAAATCCCTCAGCCCACTCAAAGTTATCCATTAATGACCAGTGGAAATATCCGCGCACATCAATCCCCTCGCTTATCGCCCGGTGAATCCACTTAAGATGGTCAACAATAAATGCGGCGCGGCGGCTGTCATCCGCATCCGCCAATCCATTTTCCAATACATAAATAGGTTTTTTAAACCGGGCCAAATATTTAAGGACAAAATAAATCCCCTTAGGATAAATTTCCCAGCCCACATCACTTCTTTTTTTATTTATATCTTTTACAAAAGGCGGATACCATACTATCCGATAATGCAAATAATAATCAAAACCGATAAAATCAAGATAATTTTTAACTTTATTTAAAAGAAAACTATTGCTGAAATAATGAATTATTTTCGCGATAAATACCTCTACGGGACACCAGCGCCTTGCCGGCTCAACATAACCGATTAACTGATTAAGAGTCACTTGGGCATAAGGATAATATTGATGGATAATTTCATAAGCGGCTTTATGGGCTTTAATTAAATTTTTTAAAACCTTCCAAGCCAAAAATGGGTTTGTCTTCCCCGGTGGCCAAACTCCGCGTAAATATCCCATACCGATAAAAACCGTGGGCTCGTTAAGAGTAGCCCAAAAATCAATTAAATCGCCGAAATTTTCTGTGACAATTTTTACGTATCGCTTGAAATAATCCGCCGCTTTTTTATTGGCCCAGCCGCCTTTTTGGGCAAACCACAAAGGATTGGTAAAATGCCAAAGGGTGACCACTGATTTTATATTTCTTTTCCGCAAAGCCAAAAGAACATCGCGATAATGATTAATTTCTTTTTTATTAAATTTGCCTTCCTCCGGCTCAATCCGCGACCACTCTAGAGAAAAACGGTGGGCGTTCTGTCCCAGCTCTTTAATCAAATCAAAATCCTGTTCGTAAAGATGGTAATGGTCGCAGGCCCTGCCGGCATCCAACCATTTTGACCAGTCATTATTATTGCCGCCCTCAACCTGATAAGCGGACGTAGAAGCTCCCCATAAAAATTTTGGAGGAAATTTTAAATCTTTATTCATTTTGAATAAATCTGTATAAATATATTTTAATTCTATATCAAAATAGAGTAAGATTAAATCAAGGTGTTTAAATTTTTTATGATAAATTATGCTTATTGACGATGTAGTTATAACTGTTGCCGCGGGAAATGGCGGTCGCGGCGCGGTAGCTTTTAATAAAAACTTAATGAGTCTGGGACCGGCTGGCGGAAGCGGCGGCACCGGCGGCAGTATTTATTGCGAAGGCGTCGTTAATTTGGACGCGCTAAGACAGTTCCGCTATAGAAAAGACATCAAAGCCGAGAATGGCGAAAATGGCAGAGGCCAGTTTGTTGACGGCAAAGACAGAGAAAATTTAATTTTAAAAGTTCCCGTAGGCACGGTCATCCACAATCTTGAAACAGGTAAAAATCAGGAAATCACCGCTATCGGCGAACGTGTTCTTGTGGCAAGAGGCGGCCGAGGCGGTAAAGGCAATTTTCTTTTTCGCTCACCGCGCAATACCAGCCCCAAACAGTTTCAGGAAGGCAAGCCCGGTGAAAAATTCTCTTTACGTCTTGAACTTAAACTAATCGCCGACATCGGACTGATGGGCTTTCCTAATGCCGGTAAATCCAGCCTGCTCAATGAATTAACCAATGCTCACAGCAAAGTCGCCAACTACCCATTCACAACACTGGAGCCGAATTTAGGCGCGTATTATGAATTAATTTTAGCCGACATCCCAGGACTCATAGAAGGCGCGTCCGGCGGCAAAGGGCTGGGAATAAAATTCTTGCGGCACATTGAAAGAACTAAAATATTATTTCATTTAATTTCCGCCGATTCCTCAAAACCGGTAAAAGAATACGCTGCCCTAAGAAAAGAACTCAAAACTTACAATCCGGCGCTGTTGAAGAAAAAAACTTATCTTTTCCTTTCAAAAAGCGATTCTGTCAGCTCCGCCGAACTAAAAAAGAAATTAACCGCCTTTAAAAAACTGAATTCTTCAGCTATGCCAATTTCCATCTATGACTTCAACAGTATTGAAAAAGTTAAAAAAATCTTAAATAAAGTTATTAAATCCAAACACAGCCAAAAACTTTCTTAAATTCTTTCTTGCCCGTTTGTTTTTTTAGTTAAATTTATTTTCATAATTTTATTTTATTAAATTATTTTGAGAAAAACAAAGCAACTTCTTTCTCGTTAAGTTCACGAGTTTGGCCAGGTTCTAACTTGCCAAGTTTTATGTGTCCAATGCGAACGCGCTTTAACAAAGTGACCGTATAGCCGAGCTCGCTAAGCATAACGCGGATTTGGTGTTTCTTGCCCTCATGAAGAATGACATTTAAATGATGGTCATTTAAAATTTTCGCCCGCGCCGGAAGCAGTTTACCGATATCCGTAAGCATCCCCTTTTGAAAAATTGCCGGAATACCGCTACGCAATTTTTCCCTCACTTTCACGATATATTCTTTTTCAAAACTTTCGGCTTCACCGAGAATTTTTGAAGTTATTCTGCCATCATTAGTTAATATCAAAAGCCCCTCGGACCCCTTATCCAATCTACCAATAGGAAAAATGCCTTTAGACTGCCAATTTGTAATGACACTTGGCTGGCCCTGACCCTGCCTGCTCGGCGGGCAAGCCTGCGTGGCTATGCCCCACGGCTTATAATATGCCAAATAAATAAGTTCTTTCTTTTTAGATCCTTGATTCACCACTACATTGTCACCTGCGTTTACTACCATTCCCACCATGGCGCGTTTTCCATTTACCAAAACATAACCGCTCTCAATAAGTCTGTCCGACTCTCTACGCGAAGCCAATCCCATATCCCGCAAATATTTATTTATTCTAATTGGTAAATCTTTTATTATTTTCATAATCTATTAAGTAAATTTTATTGTAAAATAATTGTCAACCAAAAACACAAAGCGCCTTTAATCCACCAGCTTACTATTTTTACTTTATCACGCTTTTCCCCGCCAAATATCCCGTGCTCCAACAGGCTTGTAAATTAAATCCCCCTGTCCTGCCGTCTATATTAATTATCTCTCCCGCAAAAAATAAGTTATCAATTATTTTTGATTTCATAGTCTTATCGTCTATTTCTTTCAACAAAACTCCGCCGCTTGTAGTCATTGCCAAGTCAAACCCCAATAATCCGGTTGCCACAACTTCAAAATTCTTTAAAATCTTTGCAATATTTCTTCTTTCTATTTTAGTAATATTATTAACTTGCTTATCGGCTTCCATGCCTACCGGCAGGCAGGCTATTCCTATATTTTTTATAAAAATAATAATGAGTCTTTGCGGTATAAAATCCGCAAGTAAACCTTTAACAGATTTATTAGGATTTTTATTAATTTTCTCTTGAATTTTTTTATCTAAATCTTCTATGTTTAAATTCGGGAAAAAGTCTAAACATAATTTCACTTCTCCTGCCTGATCGGCAGGCAGGCCTGTCTGCCGGTAGGCATGGCCTGTCTGCCGGTAGGCATGGCCTGCCTGCCGATAGGCATGGCCTTTTTTTAATAGTTCGCCTATTCTTTTACTCATATTTAAAATTGCGGGGCCGCTTAAACCAAAATGAGTAAATAAAATATCTCCTGTCTCTTGAAAATGTTTTTTATTCTCCTTCGTCAAATTTTGGCAAATGCTTATCTTGACGTCTTTAAGCGCCAACCCCTGTAAATCCTTTATCCAATTTTCTTTTAGCTTTATCGGCACCAAAGCCGGCGAAAACTCGCCTATACTATGCCCCAAATCGCTTGCCCATCTAAGCCCGTCGCCTGTAGACCCAGTTATTGGATAGGACTTGCCGCCCGTGCAAAAAATATATTTTTTAGCAATTATTTCTTTGGCCTGCCCTGCCCGCCCTGAGCCGTGCCGAAGGGAGTCCGCTGAAGGGTCTCCCACTATCAACTTTTCAATTTTTCTTCGCCTTTCCGAAGCTTTACGCGAAGAAAAATTATCCTTGAAAATAATCTTTGAAACACAGGTATCAAGAGAAATATTAACCTTATTTTTTAACAAATATTTTTTTAACGCATTCAAAACATCCTCTGCCTTTTCGCTTATCGGGAAAACCCTATTATTATTTTCTATTTTTGTTTTAACTCCCAGACCATTAAAAAAATCAATGACTTGTTTCGGCCCAAAAACAGAAAAGGCGTGAAAAAGAAATTTCGTCCTCACCATAATTTTCAACTAATTTTCTTAAATTAAATTCCGCGTTAGTCACATTGCACCTGCCATTGCCGGTTAAAAGAAGCTTTATGCCAAGCTGTTTATTCTTTTCTATTAATATGACTTTAGCGCCTGATTCTGCCGCTACGCCAGCCGCCATCATTCCGGCAGGACCGGCCCCAACAACGGCAACGTCAAATCTATCTTGTTTTACCATAACCAAAACGGCCGCTTGATGACCTGCCTGTCCGGTAAGCATGACCCGCCTGCCGATAGGCGGGCCTACCTCTATGTGAAGAATAATTACGTTTATTAAAATTATTAGAAGTATCAGGTATCTGATTTAAAATAACCGGAAGATTATCTGGCAATTTTGAAACAGGCAAACAAAGTCTAGTCAATCTTTCAATTTCTCTAACTTTAGATCCCTGGTCAGGCAAAGCAAAAGAAATAGCTTTACCGGCCATACCGGCTCTACCGGTTCTTCCAATACGATGGACATAATCCTCCGGATTTTCAGGAAGATCAAAATTAATAACTAATTCGACGCCTTTTACATCTATGCCGCGTGAAGCAATGTCAGTTGCCACAAGCACTCTGTATCTGCCGAGCTTAAATCCCTCTAACGCATCTTTTCTTTGACCGGGCGATCTATTTGAGTGTATCTCCGCCGCGGAAATTCCAACATTACGTAACGCGCTGCAAATTTTCTTCGCGCCGAATTTCATTCTTAAAAAAACTAAAATACTTCCCTTGTACTCTTCAAGTAATTTTATCAGTAATGAAACTTTTTGGTCTTTTTTAACAACAAATAATTCGTGCTCAATATTTTCAGCGGTAGTTCCGGCTCTAGCAATCTCCACTCTAACGGGAAGCTTCATATGATTACTGGCAATTTTTACAATGCCGTCCGGCATTGTTGCCGAAAACAGCATAGTTTGCCTATCTTTAGGCACTGTATGCAGTATTTTTTTTATCTGCGGAGCAAAACCCATATCAAACATTCTATCGGCTTCGTCCAAAACTAAAATCGTAACATCGTGTAAATTTAAAGTTCTCTGTTCAATGTGGTCAATAATTCTTCCCGGAGTACCGATGATAATATGAGGATTATCACGAATTATTCTTATTTGCTGACGAATAGGAGCTCCACCGATTATCACCGCTGTTTTTATACCAAATTCTCTGCCTATTTTTTGAATAGATTCATTTACTTGCAAAGCCAGTTCACGTGTTGGCAACACAATTAATCCCTTTCCTCCTCGTCCTAAAGACTTTGAGCGAACCTCGGTTAAACTCCCCGCCGAAGGATTTCCGGCTTTTAAAATTTGCTGAACCAAAGGAATGCCAAAAGCCAAAGTTTTACCCGTGCCTGTTTGAGCGATGCCGATAATATCCTTGCCCTCAACAGCCACAGGAATTGCTTTGTGTTGTATTGAAGTTGGAATTTTAAATCCCAATCTTAAAAGCACATCAAGAAGCCTTGGAGCTATTCCAAGACCGCCAAAAGTCATTTCTGCCTCATTTAATATAGGTTTATCTGTTTGTTTATGTGTCATAAAAAAATATGTGACCAACTTTCATTTAGAAGGTCACATATTTATAATACATTAAAATAATATAAGTGTCAAACGACGCAAATATATTCTTTTATAGCGTCATATCCACAGCTGGATCTTCGCCGGTCGGTCCTGATCCACAAGCTCCCCGATCAATCCTGAACTGTTTCCATGCTTCTAAACGTTCTTGACGCAATGTTTGTGTCGCGCTGATTCGAGAAGTTCTGAATTTCGTCCACGCGGCTTGAATTGCCGTCCTTCTTTGCGCCTTGTTTGGATTAACAAATATAATTCGACTTTTTTGATGTTTACTGATTTCCACCAAATGCTACTTTTAGATCAGCGCGCGCTTTTTCCATTACCACTTTAAAATCAGCAAAAGCTTTGTCTACCGCCTGCTTTCGGCTAATGCGAACTGATTCAAACGAACCCTTAAGCTTTTCAATTGCTTGTTGGTCGCTTTTGAATTTATCTTGCGCCGCTTTCATGCTGGTTCGGAACGTCTCACGAATCGTTTTTGCATCAACGCCAGCCGCGCAGTCAGCTTTTGCTTTTTCAACGGCGGCAGTCTTTGCGTTTTTGAATGCGCTTATCGCCACGTCAACCGCTGATTTATGCGAAGTTATTGACTGCTCAACACTTTGCCTAAGCGTTTGGATGGCCGCGTCAACGGCGCTTTTTCGCGCGCTTACCGCTATTTCAACTGTTGCTTTAAAAGCTGCAACCGCCTGCTTTTGAGTGTCAGTTGTTGCTCGCGCTTCTAATTTGACATATTGCTCCTCGCGATTTTGATCCCGCGCAGTTCTGTTTTCTAATAGACGACTATCTCGTTCGCTTATTCGTTTTGCCAAATTATCTGATATTTCTTGACGTCTTGCCTGTAGTTTTGCTTCTCTATCAGCAATTCGTTGGTCAATCGGCGAAAGAATTTTATCAATTCTCGCACAAAATCTGTTTGTGACAGGGGTTGTTTTAGCAAATGACGAAACAGGCAAAAAAAGATTCATCGCCATCGCCATTCCGAGAATACTGGTAAATAATTTTTTAGAATTCATTTTCATTGTATGATTGACCAAAATTACTAATCGATTGACTGTCGGCGGCAATCAATTCGGCATCTTTTGTCGCATCGGCAAAGAACGCTTCGTCGTCAGAAATACTGGCAAGAATTGCGTCAACCGCGTCATCAACATTACCAGTGGCGGGTTTCGTGACCGCAACCGGCAATTCTTGCGAAACAGCGACCGGCGCTTGCGTCATTTCTCCAGCGATCGGCGCCTGCGGAGCTTTTATCCCTAATTGATTAAAACCAATCGTGACAAGTGTCACAACCGCTACGATTCCAACCGGCGCCCATATTTTCCAGTTTATAGTCATAAGATTATATATTTTGGTTATATTATTAATTTTCTTAAAAGAGAATCGACTTTGCACCTCTTTCCTATATAGATAACGAGGATTAACTTCGTTTGTGACGCCGCTGGGAATTCGCTCAATTATTTGTTTGAATAATTCTTTAGAAGGAATAATGGATTCCCCTTCTTTTTTAAACAGATTGATAGTAAAAAATATTTCTTTTAACATTTCTCGGGATTCTGGAAATAAATTTAAAATCTCTTCTTGGGATTTACCACTATCAAGAAGTTCTAATACTTTCTCAAATATTCGCTCTAAATTTTTGTCATTTATTATATTCATAAAATATTCTCTTTTTTAAAAATTTCCCGTAAAGTTTTTAATGCCCGACACTGAAGCTGACGTATTGCTTCCTCCGTTTTACTCATAAGCTCGGCAATTTCTTTATTCAACATTCCATTTATAAATTTTAAAACGATTACTTCTTGCTGGTCGTCTGCTAATTGTTTGATGACGCGATGAACTACTTGGTTAATTTCTTCTTTCTCGACGAACTCGGACGGATTATCCGCTTTATCGGGTATTTGCTCGAAAACACCTTCGGGATCGTCAAGTAAAATTTCTTTTTTTGTTCTCTGATAATCTATGAACGTATTTCTGGCAACGGTGAAAAAATATGCAAGTGGTGATTTATTTTGTTCTTGAAAATTTGGCAAGGAGCAAAAGACTTTAAGAAACACGGTTTGAACCAAATCATTCGCCTCTTCTTTATTTTTGACGCGAAAATAGATATATCGGAAAACAAGCACAAAATATAATTCGTAAAGCTGACCAAATGCCTCGCCGTCGCCCAATTTTGCCAGTCGCATCAATACTTTCGGGTCATTTTGAAAATTATCTTCTTTCATAATAGATAACGATTAAACCTCGCCTTTGTGATGAAAAAAGGGGCTGTATTATTAATTACATCGCAAAAACTGCTCTTTTAAAATATTTTAACCGTCCAGCTAATTTATTAACAACACTAATAACGAGTTGATGAATAAAAATATTTTGAGCTTTATTTATTTTTACCCACTTATTTTGTCAAAGGTAAATTAAAAATTAATTTAACTAATTCCGGATACTGCACCATTAATTTATATTTCAAAAGTTTAATAAGCACCAATAAATCTATTGCTTCGGATTTAATACTTTCCGGTCCGACAAAAATGTCTTTTGTCTCCAACGCCAAATTCTTTATGTAATTATGAAATATCTCGTAATCGGCTTTATTTTTCGTATAATCAATAATTTTCTCAAACTCTCCTTTATCAAGCCATATACCAAAACAGATTCCGCAAACATCTATTTCAATCGGTGTATCGCCATAATTAACTTGATAAAGAGGTGTTTCGTCAATTGGGCAGTATTTCATCCCTTCCTTAACCTTAAATTTTATTTTATCTTTCCAAAAATCAAATTGGAGCCAGTTAATGCTTTTATCTTTCATTTCAACATCTACCCATCTGGCTTCCGGCGCTTTTTTATCTTTAGCTAAACGCAGTTCATCTTTTTCAAACCAAAGTCCGCCGCACTTAGAACAACGGTCAATCTTAACATCGCCGATTTTAATTTTCTCCAATAATTCATTTTTACACTTTAGACATTTCATAATTTTATTATAACACAAGGTTTAATTTTGAGAGCTTATAATTTTGCCCCTCCTTCCGCGCGAAATCGTACCGTCCAAACTACGTTTTACTTTCGCAAAAAATGGCGATTGAACCCACTTTCAAAATCTACCGAACCAGCGGTTCTTAATTGTTATTTATATAAAAAATACCCCAGGCGCGCCGGTTGGCGTACGAGGAGCATTTTTCTCTAAGCGTCTACGCGCGTGATACTTTCGTAGCGGCTAATCCTTTTTCAGTTTCAACAACCTCAAAAGTAACTGTGTCGCCAACTTTAAGATCGGCAAACGTAACACCAACAAGCTCTTTGGAATGAAAGAATAGGTCTTTTGTTTCGCCTTCACGAGCTATGAATCCAAATCCTTTATCTATAAGAGTTTTGATTGTTCCTGTCATCGTATGATTATTTTTTAATTATTTTACTTGAAACGCTCGACATTGTTCCTGTGTCTTAACACCGCAATAGCATAACACAATCTTCTTACTATACCTAATCAGAGAAGATTTATTTACTTAAATTCTCTTTTCAAAACGAACAATAAAATAGTCGGAATTACTAACAGAGTTACAATAACAGCATAAGGCCAAACAAAAGGAGCTTTAAATAAATAAGCCAAAAGCAATAGGATTGACAGGATAAGGCCGTACCAAAAACCCCATTTTCGTTTCTTCCACAAACCAATGAAAAAAATTGTCAGAAGAAGAAATAAAGTTATCATTCCAAAAATATTATAGGGTAACGAATATCCTTCCGTACCCTTAAAAAGCATTATCTCGGTAATTCTATAAATAAACGTAGAGAGTATCAATAAAATCACACAAATTTTTGCAATACTAAAAAGTATTTTTGTTTTCATAAAATTGTTAAGGATTTCGACCGCTTTGACTAATATTTATTATATCATAATTCTTTTTATCAACTTCCTGCCTCGCCGGCAGGCGGGTCTGCCTGCCGAGGCATCCGCCAGAGGAACGGATAAACTCCACGCCGAGGCAACAAACTCACAACATACAATTTGGCTCCGCGCGCTTCACGCATTTCGAACCGCAATTTGGCAGATTCCCGGCAACATTTCTCCCTTCAAGATAGTCAACTACTGGTGAGATTTACGGCTGGAAAATTTCCTCCGGCAGAAAGCGGACTTGCCGGACTTCCGGAAATTGCTTGGCCGTAGCTTCAATTTGAAACCAGAGAATTCCCACCCGGCAGGAGCCGCCGACGGTTTTGTTTTTAGCGTCGTCAAACTCAAGCGTCAAAATGCCGTCCTTTAGTAAAGCGCCCTTGAGCGAAAGTCCTTCCAGCGGATATTCGGTATCAATTCCTTGAGCTCGTTCCTCTTCAGTTAGCTTACCCGAAAGCAAAAGTTTGACGGCGTCTTGAATCGGCGTTTGGGTTATCGG
>VMGU01000066.1 GCA_007376745.1 Parcubacteria group bacterium Athens0714_26 | reverse complement strand
TACGGCAGCCGAAGGATTAAAAATTTATTATCCACCAGAATCAATTAATAAGGTTTTGGAGATTAACGCGGGGCTTTCGGATAAATTGGGAATAAAAGTTGGAGATGAAGCAGTCTATTGATAAGTATTTTAAATAGCAATAAAATTTAGATATGAATAAAACAACTCGTATCGCAATAAATGGTTTTGGGAGAATTGGTCGGCTGTTTTTAAGGGCCGCCTTCGCCAAGGCTTCGGCGGGCCAAGCAGGTCTTAACCTTGATATTGTTGCTATTAATGACCTTGGGGATATTGAAAATCTGGCTTATTTATTTAAATACGACTCTGTTTACAGAGTTTTCCCCGGTGAGGTTTCTGTAAAGAAAAGCGATAAAAATTATTTGGTAGTTGATGACAAAGAAATATTAATTATTCAGGAAAAAGACCCCGTTAAATTGCCGTGGGCCGAGCTGAAAATTGACATTGTGGTTGAGGCTACGGGAGTTTTTGAATCATTTGAAAAATCCAAGGCGCATTTGGATGCCGGGGCAAGGCGAGTGGTGATGACCGCGCCCGCCAAGGATGATGAGGGGTCAGCCGGCGGCAGGACCGTGCTGATGGGAATAAATGAAAATGATTTGGCAAAAACTAATTTAACCTGCAATGCATCTTGCACGACCAATGCGACGTCGCCGATAATTTTCATACTTTCGGAAAATCCCGGCATTCAAAAGGCGGTTTTAAATACTATTCATGCTTATACAAATACTCAAACCACGGTGGACACTCTGGTTAAGGGCAGTGATTTTAGGCGGGGGCGAGCAGCGGCGCAAAATATTATTCCTTCCACGACTGGCGCGGCCATCGCGGTAACACGGGTCATCAGCGATTTAAAAGGCAAATTTGACGGCATAGCGGTCAGGGTGCCGGTGGTGACAGGCTCGCTTATAGATTTAACTTTTTTGGCGAAGCGCAAAACAACACCAGAAGAAATAAATGATATTTTGCGGAAAGCGGCCGCGACTCCCCGCTGGGAAAATCTGATAAAAGTCAGCGACGACCAGCTGGTATCCTCGGATATTATCGGGCAGTCTTACGCCACCGTGGTGGATTCTAAATTCACTAAAGTTATTGACGGAGATTTGGTAAAGGTTCTGGCGTGGTATGACAATGAGTGGGGGTATGTGACGACTCTCGTGAGTCATGTGCTAAAAGCCGCGGAGACACTCTATAAATAAATTTCTAATTTCTAATCAATAACTTAATTTCTAAATTTTTATGTTAATTTATATCGGTTCGGACCATCAAGGTTTTAAATTAAAAGAGGTTATAAAACGGCAGTTAGAAGAAGATAACCACAAAGTTATTGATGTTGGAAATGTAAGTTATGATGAAAATGACGATTATCCTGTATTTGCCGCTAAGGTTGCCGGGGGTGTAAGTAAAAATCCCGACGCGCGGGGCATAGTTATCTGCGGCTCGGGCGCGGGCGTGGATATCGTGGCGAATAAATTCGCGCGTATCAGGTCAGTTCTGGCAATAAACGCGCAGCAGGCCGCGTCAACTCGCATTGATGACGATACTAACGTGCTTGCTTTGGCGGCTGATTATATAGAAGAAGACAAGGCGCAAGAAATTGTGAGGGCGTGGACTTTAACCCCGTTTTCCGGAGAAGAAAAATATAAAAGAAGAATAAAAGAGATAGAAAACATTGAAAACCAGCCGTTTTAATTTTTAATAATATAAATTTGTTATAATCAGATAATGGTTGTTATTCCCGCGATTAATGAAAAAGACTTTGAAAGTGTCAAAAGCCGTATTGGAGAGGCGCAAAATTTTGGCGCTAGCTGGGTTCATATAGATGTGGCTGACGGTAGTTTTACTCCGAATAGGACGTGGAATAATCCGGAGGAGCTTAAGAGTATTAATAATAATTTAAGCGTGAGCGTGGGCGCGCATCTGATGGTTTTGGAGCCAGAAAAAGTTTTAAAAAATTGGATTGAGGCCGGAGTTAAACGCGTTATTGTCCACATAGAATCTTTAAAAGATATTAATTTTATAAAACAGCAGTGCGATATGTCCGGCGTGGAACTGGTGGCGGCAATTAATCCGGATACGCCGGTTGAGAAATTATTTGACAACAATATCGCAATAATAAATCATTTTTTGATATTGGCGGTCAGCCCGGGCATGGCAGGACAGAAATTTAACGAAAGCCAGATTGAAAAAATAAAAACTTTGCGGCTGAAGCTTCCAAATGTTAAAATAGAAGTAGACGGAGGGATTAATCCCGAAATTGCCGCGCAGATAAAACGGGCTGGTGCGGATATTGTCGTGTCGTCATCGTATATTTGGAACAGCCAGAATCCCAAAGAAGCTTACGAAGAATTGTTGATGGTTTAATAACTAAAAAGAAATTTTTAAAGGCGAAAAAAAACCAAAATAATTTTGGTATTTCCTCAGTTCAATAAGTAAACGCAACACTCCCGCCGTCTACTCTTCGGAATCAGAATACTCCGACTCCCGCGGTCGGAGTTTCTTCTCCCTCGGCGCGAAAAATCCCGCCATAG
>VMGU01000065.1:5320-6795 GCA_007376745.1 Parcubacteria group bacterium Athens0714_26 | reverse complement strand
TGTATTACAGCCGCTGTTTTTCTGTCAAGCGGCGGCTAAGGTATTGGATTAAAAATAAAAAAACCCCGACACAGTGTCGAGGTTAGTTTGGAAAGATTTTGTCAAAAAAAAGAAGGCAGAGGGGTTAGCCTCTGCCTTTGTATTTCTCCCCGGTAGGAAGATTTTTTTAGATTTTTTGTTTCTTTACTGTGAAACGATAGCTGAATTATTTCCAGTGCTCGCGTTTTGGTACACAACGGCAGAATCTGCACCGCTTTGATCCACATCAAGATAATTAGAACCACTTGAGGCAGATTGCCAAGCTACCAGCATGTTACCACCGTTACACTGATCAATGTCGGCTATATTATAACTATCAGCGTTTTGATACAAGCCTATTTCATTATAGCTACCTTGCTGGAAAACATCTAGCTCGTTATAGCTATTCGCAGATATTTGGATCGCGGGTTCATCGGCGTCAATCATCGTGTAAGGAGGACCGACTGATTCATCAACGCCTGCTAAAATATTTTCATTGCCGCTGCCATACTGCTCAACATAGGCATAATTTAACAATTCTGCGTTCTGATCAATGTTGGCGGAATTATCAGTGCCTGTCTGGATAACTGTAAGGTTATTATTGCCTGTTGGGTCCTGAAGCGCTATTGCTTTGTTTCCGTCACCGTCTTGGTCAATATCGGCGGTATTAGCTCCTTCGGCGGTTTGCTCTACGTCAACCACATTACCATCACCTTCCGAAACAACAACCGCTGAATTGGACGCGCCGTCCTGAACGATATCCGCGTCATTGCCATTACCATCTTGGGTAACATCGGCGGTATTAGCTCCTGTTGCGTCTTGCTCTACGTCAATATCATTACCACTGCCGCTTTGAGCGACAGTCGCCGTATTAGGACCGCCAGCTTGATCAACTGTAGTGGTGTTGCCGCCATTGGCAAATGCCATAGAGGCAAATGCCAAACAAACAATCATAAACAGTATTCCGAGTAACTTTTTCATCTTGCGCTCCTTTTTATCCTCTCTACCGGAGAGAAGTTGTTTTTAAATAACTTAACTATGATAGAAACATTAATGAAATCTGTCAAGCTACTTAGTTTTTTCTAACTCCGTAGCTTTTTTCTTATTAATTTCATTTAATATCTCATCCTTCTTTTTTAAAACAATAATTCCTCCGTTTTCTTCTTTTTCTTTCAGGTATTCGCTAATTTGAGACGAGTTAAAATCCGCGGGATTTTCAAGCTCCCAGATTTTATCAACTATCCCCTCAATTACCAGGTCGCGAACGCCCCTTTCCACCGCCTCCAGCACGCACATCTCCACAGGCTCATTAGTAGAAAATCCGGTTTCAACTTCTAAGAGTCGTTTGACTCGCACAAAGCGAAAAACTCCGAAATCAACCATTCTGGATAAAATTGATTTAGTGGTTGAAACGGATTTTAAGATTCTTCCGCTTTTAACAGAAACAACTCTTAAAT
>VMGU01000065.1:0-5289 GCA_007376745.1 Parcubacteria group bacterium Athens0714_26 | reverse complement strand
ATCGTCACCTGGTCGCGGCGCGTCTGCGCCGAGCCACTAAGGCCAAAATACTTGGCCCCAAAGCCGCCCGTAACAAGATTAGTGTCATACGCTATTATGCCGCCCTCAATAATCACCGAGGCGTATAATAGCGGCGGTAATGACAACTGGTCTTCTTTTGAACTTTTTTTCGCGGTATTTATGCTTTCCTGGGTTGAACGGATTATCTTTCTCTCGTTTAAAAGATTAGATAGTCCCTCGCGCTCTATGGAAACAAACCAGTTACTGTCTTCAAGCGCCTTGATAAGCATAGATGTCGCGCCCTGGGTGACGGCAGTTGAAAAGCTAGCCGCCTGCGCGTTTGCCTTGTATTGCCCGGTCTGGTCCCTGAAGCTGTATACCGCGGCCACTATTTTTTCCTTTGGCGAAGGAAGCGTAATTAATTCTTTGTGAATAGCGGTGGTATAGCCAATGGTCGCGCGGCTTCTCATAAATGGAACTGTCATACAACCGTTTAGAAAAATAGCCGCGAAAAACAAACTTATAGCCATGGTCTTTCTTTTCATTTATCCGTCACCTCCTTTAGTAATAGGGAACTGTTACCGTGGTTGAATTATCCGTTGTGGTGTCTGTGATGGTTACTGTGACGCCGCTACCGTCGTTGGTGACAACAACTGAATAGTCGCCGACATTGTACTCGCCCGGCTTGAGCTCTTCTTCGCCAAAAGCCGACTCAATAATCTGCTGCGACAAACGGTTTAATATCTGTCTGGTTAAACTGTTTTTAAAATCCGTCATAGGATCTCTGGGCGCGCTTTGTTTCTTTGCTTCAAGATCATTTTGAACCTGGGCTGAATTTAACAGAAACGACCCGTTGAGCGGACTGCCGCCAAAAGACGGATTAATCGGCTGATAAAGCAACTCCGAGCCATAAGTTTTTCTGTTAAGAAAAAATACTAACAGAAGTACAATTACAATAACCACAAGCTGAATAATAAACAGATTTTTTGCTTTCATTCCTTTCCTCCTTTATTATTTATTATTTTGCGCCTCCGCTTTGATTTCTTTCTCGGACAACTCTAACTGATTGCGATAAACATAATCTTGAACTACCGTGACCGCAAAACTCGCCATATCTTCTATGTCCTTAGTTCTTGGCTTGAGCCTGATTTTATACACCGTGATGCCGCCAACTTCAACTCTGGTCAAACTGCTTCCCATAGAATCAATTTTCTCGGCAATAATGATGTTTTCCTCCGTTATGGAAGAATCCCATTGTCCCGAGAAACTTTGATAGAAGAGATGTCCCATTCTGCTTTGTGTCCGGTCAATGACCAAACCCGTTATTTCAGAGCCTAACAAATCTCCTGCCTCGCGCGCGTAAGCGGCAAAACAAAAAATCAAAATCAGACACACGGCCATAGCTAACGTAAATCCCAATTTTTTCCACACAATCATTTTGAATTCTCCTTTCTTTTTTTAATCTTTTTCCTACCTATATAAAAGAGCTTAATTTCTCAAGCTCGTGTTTTTTTAAGGAACTGACTGTATAGTGAGCTATCTTAATAGATTTACTTAATTTTGTCAAATGCCCTAGCTTTTTAAAATCCAAACTAGACGCAGTCGCTATCTCGCAAGATAACACCATACCATGGTGTAGCGGCGGGGAAATTACAATATTACGATACAATATAAAATTTTAAATAAAATGTTGGCGCTATAACGCGTTGTAGCGTTATACCATGGTATGGCAGTAAGAGATATTTTTATTAATTAAATACAAATCAGAAAAAAAGTAATCTGTGAAATTTTTAATTATTAAACCAGCTATTAATTGTCTTGATTTATATCTATTAGTTTTGTAGACTAATATACATTATGAGAATGTGTTATAACTGCAGTAAAAAATATGTTGTTGGGGGCGTTCGCACTTTGCTACGTGGTCACTATAACCCAACCAACTCATTTAAAAAACAGGTTAATCTCCAATGGGCCAATGTAACCGGCCAGTCCAAACGGGTTAAGCTTTGCATTAAATGCCTAAGACGCAATAAGCAAAAAAATGCTGTCGCTGTTAAAACTATTGCTAAAAAGTCCGTCATTAAAAAATCGCCGCGTTAACCAGCCGGCGATTTTTATATATCGGATTTCCATAAAAAAGCCCCTCGACATTACGCCGAGGGGATTAACTATTTATTTTTAAAAGAGGGTTATGACACTACCGGCGCTATTGCGGGCTCCGCGGCATAATGAACGCAATCGCACAAAGTACAATTACTTTTATCCGACGCTGCTAAGACAGCTGGATGAAAATACTGAAGATGCTTTGGTAAGAGGCCCAACCGATTACACCAGAACTCTTTAGTATTAATCCATGCTTCGATTCCTCTCTGTTTAATTCTGTGCTCTTGGATTTTAATATTTCTATCTCTATAAGCCGTTACGGTTGCCACCGCGGACGGGACTAAAAAGTATGCCTGGATATAATAACTAAAAAACTTATCCAGAGACCGCTTGTATGCAAATAACCGAGCTGACCCCTTCTTTGCTTCTACCCGCGCCACCATATTCACTACAGTGAAGATATAAAATTTTCGGGTTGAGCGCGTACGGAAGATTCAAATCATACATTTTTATGCCACCCTCTCCTTTATAGGGAAGCCACATAATGACGCGGCCTTGCGCCGACTCCGCGCGGATATTTGCTTTCTTCAACAAATCCACCAGCGGTTGATTCTCCCCTTGAAACATTGCTACGATTTCCATTATTCCTCCCTTTTTTGTCTTAAGGATTAAATTATCCTGTTTCAGGATATCCTCAAGACGTTATATTTTTACTTTTTATTAAGGTACTTAATAATTATTTTAACACATTAATATACGCTGCTTAATTTGTCAATTTTTTCGGACTGCCGGGAGTCGAACCCGGTTCACGCCCACCCCAAGGGCGTATACTGCCGTTATACTACAGTCCGTTTTAAATTAATATTATTAAAAAGCTTCCCTAAAATACGAAAATCCCATTCGATTAGTCCCTGTTAAGTTTTTAGGTGGGTGGACTCCGAAATAAACCAAGGTCTATTCCGCGTTATCCTCCCTTTAACAAATGACTTGTTCAGGAAACCGAATAGGATTTCAAACACAGCATAGCATAAAAAACTTTGATTTTCAATACTAAAACGTAAAAATTTTTACAAAAGTCAACCCGCAATTAAAACATTATATCCTCCTCTGCGCGCGTATAAACATGGATTTCATCGGGTGTAAACCATAAAGAAATCTCATGTTCGGCCTCCGCAAGATTACCCGAGGCGTGGACGATGTTCCGGATAGCCCTTTTCTGGGCATTAGCCAACACAGACGAGTCTACCGAAAAATCACCTCTGATAGTACCCATCTCCGCCTGCGACGGCATAGTGTTACCCACCAATTTTCTAACCATCTCAACGGCATGGAGCCCTTGGATAACCATTTTAATAATTGGGCCGGAAGTCATAAACTCCACAATCCAGCCGTGAACCAATTTCTGGTAAGTCGCCAAAGTTTTTTGGCCCATATTACGCAAATTATCTTCCGCATCCGAATAATGCTTTGTAAAATCTTTTTCATTGGCCCAAAACATTTTTAAAGCGATAATTTTAAGACCCCGCTGTTCAATACGTTTTACAATTTCGCCGACAAGTCCTCTTTTTACGCCATCAGGCTTTACAAGTATTAAAGTTTTTTCTTCTTTGAATCTTTTTGGCATATTATTTTATTATTTTTTATTAATTTATAAATTTGTAATACTTAAGTGAATGTTTAATAAAGAAAATGGAGAGTATTTCTACTCTCCATTTATCCCCTAATTAAGGGGATAGTCTATTTGGTCCCCTGTATAAATATGTTACTTCCCGGACATTCTTAAATCCAAGCATAACCATAAGCATACGCGTTAAACCAAACCCATAACCTCCATGAGGCGGGCACCCATATTTGAAAAAATCTAGATAGTATTGAATCGACTTTGGGTTAATCCCCTTTTCAATGACTTGTTTAACAAGTATTTCGTGCCTATGCTCTCTTTGAGCTCCGGTTGTCACCTCAAGTCCTTTCCAAATAAGGTCAAAGCTGTTGGTAATTTCCGGATTTTCTGCATTTCGCATGTGATAGAAGGGCCGCACCGAAGTTGGATAATCGGTAACGAAAATAAAATCGTGGCCAAACTTTTCTAAAATATATTTAGCCAGCAATCTTTCTCCCTCCGGATCCAAATCTCCTTTCCCTTCTCGCGCTACCGTGTAATCAAAATTCTCTTTTAGAATTTTGTATGCTTCAGCCATACTTACTCTGGGAAAAGGAATTTTGGGAACCGTAATTTCAACTCCAAACATTTGCTTTATCGCTTCACCGTGTTTTTCTTTAACTTTTTCAAGCACATACTTCAGCCAGCTTTCTTCAAATTGCATAACATCTTCATGAGATTTGACCCAAGAAATTTCAACATCAATACTTGTGAATTCGGTGTCGTGGCGAGAAGTAAATGAAGGGTTGGCACGAAATACCGGACCAATTTCAAATACCTTATCAAACCCGGCAGACATTGCCATTTGCTTATAAAACTGCGGGGATTGCGCTAAATAGGCTTTGCGATCAAAATATTTTACTTCAAACAATTCAGCCCCGGACTCACTCGCACCACCCATAAATTTCGGTGAATGCATTTCAATAAATCCGTTTTCTTGCCAAAATGACCGCATTGCATACTCCGCCGTTGTTTGAACCTGAAAAACAAGAAAATTAGCAGGACGTCTGAGATCGAGAAATCTCCAATCCATTCTACCTTCAAGAGCAGTTTCTTCCGTGATGGGTATGGAAGATTCGGAAAGATTGTCAACCACAAATTCTTCAACCAAAATTTCTTTCTGGCCAAGTTTTACCTGTGAATTTTCAATAACCTTACCGACAACCTCCACCGCTGATTCTGTAGTCAAACCATCAATCGCCTTTGCGATTGGATCATCCGAATCCTTCCGTGCATGAACAACCTGGACTAAACCGGTATGGTCTCGAATAATCAAAAACTGCATCTTTTTCTGATTCCTTATTGCGTGCACCCATCCCGCTACAAAAACCCTTTCGTCAATAAACCTTCCTAAATCTCCGATTAAAATTCTTTTCATTTTTTCTTTTGAAATAATAATACAGCCTCGGAATATTTGATGCAAGTATATGTACTCGTCCATAACATTTGAGACTTTTCAACTGTTAATTTATTACAAATATAACGTAAGGGCGAAATAAGTCCAATCGACCAATGCGGACGTCTGG
>VMGU01000064.1 GCA_007376745.1 Parcubacteria group bacterium Athens0714_26 | reverse complement strand
TTTCACCATAGGATCATTTTCTGCGGCTTTTTTAAGAAAAATTTCTCCAGGCACGTCAAACCAAAGAAGAATATCTTTCCTGTTTTGATCTAAGCTAAATAAACTAGAAATGATGAAACTAATTATATTAATCGCTTCCAAAGACATAGATTCTAAATCTTGATTTTTCTTTTGAAAATGTACGGATTCATTCCGTAATTCTTTAAGTCGTAAGTATTTCTTCAAAACTTCAGCATTAATAATATTCCAACTGTGAAGTATTTTTATTCCATCTTCCCATTCGACGATTGAACCATTACGTCTATTTTTGGCATAAACTATTTTATACCAAGGAGATGACTTAAAATCTTCCATTACTTTGAAAATTACATTATTAAAAATTCTCTCTCCGAGGCAACAAGCTCCCGTAAGCGCCGAATACAAGCTGCCGCGGACGTACGCATCACATATATCCTCAAGAAGGTAGGTATGCTCCTCAACAACAGACAGTACGGGCTTCTCTAATGCCATGTAACGTTTAAATTTATTATCGTATTCAAAAACTCCAAATCTAGATTTTATTTCATTTTCCATTTCTTTTTTTGCGATTGCTATTGCAGAACCTTCAGAAGAAGATCCTCGGAAAATACCGCGACTCGTATCGATGGCAAGACTTAAAATTTTGTATCTTTTCATATTGGATATCAAAAATTACTGATTTACTGATTAAAATCAGTAACTTCTTGCACATTGTTGTCCAAAGAGTCAAATACTTTCTTTAAATCAGACCCTCTGGCTTGGACTGTTTGGGTGGGAATAACTGGGCTGAATAACAACCAGTCTTGTTTATAAATCTCTGGGTCAATGTAAATATCATATCTAGCATCAAAACCAAACGGATAGGCACAACCCGGTTTAGCGCCAAAATGTTCACTCAGCTCTTCGGGAGTAGAAAATCTGACTTTAGTTGCCCCGAATTTTTCTTTAATAACATCAAAATTTATCTTTTTACCTTGAAGCGTAATATACACAATTAATTCATCATCAACTTTTAGCACCATACATTTCATTTCTGTTCCAAAAAATCCGGCTTCTTTCTGTACTACCGCCAAATCTTCCCAGGTTAGTGCATCCTTGTGAGAAAACAACTTATACTCAACTTGATTACTATCAAGTAAATTAATTAACTTTTTGTAAATATTGTTTGGGTCAATCATTGTATAAAATATTTAACACTTTCATATGCCATTTGGATAGCAAATAACAAAAGCAAGATGGCAAGTACTTTAAATACAATATGAACAATTTTCTCATTTGTTAAAAGCTGACGGAAACGAGAGAAAATAAAGGTTAAAATTACAGTAGAAAAAAGCCACCCAAGTTCAAATAGTATCAAGAATATAAATTGCCCTCCAGCAATATTTTCTTTAAGCAAAAATGCCTGTGGAACACAAATTGTAATCCAAAATATCCAAAATGAGCCATTAAATATCGTCAAAAGGAATATCTTCCAGAAAGAAAATATTTCTTTTTTCCCGCTGCCAATCCCCTTAATTTTCCATACTTGCAATGCAAGATAAATCAATACACAGGCGCCGATTAAGGAGAGAATATAAAAATATATTTGAGGAATATTTACTGAGAACAATACAGTTAATATCAAAACCACAACAAGGGTCTCGCCGACCAATGCTTTAAAGATAACTCTTAAACTTCTAATAAATCCCGATTTTAACGATTCCGTAAAAGCAGATGCCAATATCGGCCCAGGAACAGAACCTCCTATTAAGCCCAATAGAAAAATACTAAAAAGTTGAGTTATTGGCATAAAAATCTAAAACTCATATTCTTTATCAATTTCTAAACCAACGAATTTAATTCCTTTGGGTTCTAAGACTTCAGGCGGGATACGATAAAATACGCCAGGAGCTTTTATTCCGCCATCATGAACGGGGAAACAAATTTTTGGCTTTAATTCCAGCGCATAATCAATAGATTCGGCTATTGTTTCCCACGGCGCCGAAACCGGCAGGGCTAAAATATCAATTTGTTTTTGCGGGTTTATAAATGCATCACCCGGATAAAACAACTTATTTGCAATAAAATAACCTGTATTTTGAATTGATGGGCGCGATGAATGTATTAATGCGTGTTTATCTCCGAATCCCTCGATTAGTATTCCTTTCTCAGTAATACTTTGGCCATTTTCAACAACATTAAAAACAATGCCTTCCCTTTCTAAAAGCGCGCCAATACTCTTATTAGTAATAATTTTTGCCTGTGGATTGTTTTTCAGAATTGCTTTCAAAGAATCCATTTGAAAGTGATCTTGATGGTTATGAGTGATAATTACAATATCTATATTTTTTACAGTATTCTGTTGAGTTGAATAGCTCCCTGGGTCAATTAATATTCTGGCCCCATTTTCTTCTATTAATAAACAGCAATGACCAAATTTGGTGATTTTCATAAATTTATTCTTATTAACAATTTTCGACGCGTCTCGAGCGGGATAACTGCGGGATAACTCATCGAGTCTGAGATTCTCAGAGTCGAATGACCTATCACGAGTTAATTATTTTGAATTTATTAGATTTAATTTCTTTTCACGGCGCCAGCCTTTGATTTCTGATTCGCGTTTCCTTGCGACTTTTAGTGTATTAAATGCTTCTGAATACAGCAAGGTGACTGGCCTGCGAATTTTTGTGTAGTGCGCCCCCCATTTTGATTCATTGTGTTGTTTCAATCTTTTTTCAAGATTATTTGTGCATCCGACATAAAAAGATTTATCTGCACATCCTAATATATAAACGAAGTACATGATATTTTATTTTACACTTCCACATCCAAAGGATTCGTCAGTGCCTTCTTCTTTTTATTATATAGGGCCGGAGGCCCTGATGAGCGTAGCGAAGAAGGGCTGCCGGGCTTGGGATCGAACCAAGATACTCGCCTTCAAAGGGCGATGTCCTACCGTTAGACGACCCGGCAATGCGGACAATATAAATATTAGATCAACGCGTTTATTTTCTCAATGCGTTGCGGAGAGTGCGTTTGCGAAGACGGATGCTTCTCGGCGTTATTTCCGCCAGTTCGTCATCGCCGAGATATTCCAGACATTGTTCCAAAGACATAACCCGCGGAGGGATAAGGTCGTCGGTGACCGCGTCGGTTTTAGCGCGGAAGTTAGTGAGTTGTTTTTGTTTGCAAACATTTAAAGTTAAGTCTTCGGCTTTGGCATTTTGGCCCACTACTTGTCCCTCGTAAATTTTAACTCCGGGGCCGATAAACATTTCACCGCGTTCCTGCGCGTTTAAAAGAGCGTAGGCGGTTGTGGTTCCTGTTTCGTGCGCCACAAGCGAGCCGTGCGGACTGGATAAAATATTATCAAGCTTGTCAAAATAGCCGGCAAACAGGGTATTGATAATGCCGGTGCCTTTGGTATCAATCATAAATTCGTTTCTAAAGCCAATCAGTCCTCTTGTGGGTATAAAGAAGTGAAAATAAGATATGCCGTTTTCAGCGTTCATATTTTTTAGCAGTCCTTTACGCAAACTGATTTTTTCAATTATCATCCCGGAATATTTTTCCGGAACTTCTATCCAGATATCCTCAAAAGGCTCCTTAGTTTTGCCGTTTTCTTCTCGCATAATAACTTCGGGACGCGACACTTGAAGTTCAAATCCATCGCGGCGCATTTTTTCAATTAAAATTGATAAATGCAGTTCGCCGCGGCCGCTGACAATGAATTCATCCGGCGATTTGCCGTCCGCAACTTGAAGAGCCACGTCATTATCCAGTTCTTTTTCCAACCGTTCTTTTAAGTTTCTGGAAGTGCAATATTCGCCTTCCTGTCCGGCAAAAGGGGAGTTGTTAACGCTAAAAATCATTTTAACAGTCGGCTTTTCTATATTAATCGGTGGTAGGGCCTCGGGACTATTTGCGTCGGCAATAGTATCACCAATATTTATGTTTTCAATGCCGCTGACGGCGGCGATGTCTCCCGCTTCAAGCATATCAATTTCTTTTTTTACCAGTCCCACGAAAGTCATTAAACCGGTAATTTTAGATTGTTTGGCCGTTAGTGATTTTACCGCGATAGATTCTGCCGATGCCGATTCTGCCTTTGTAGTTATCATAAGCGATAGAAACTATCATCATTTGCAACGGCGAGTTGGTGTCAGTTTCTGGAGCGGGGATGTGCTCCAAAATATATTCAAAAATTGGTTTAACGTCAGTCATTTTATCCAGCTCGTGAGAGGTGCCTGCCTTACCCAGTCTGCCGGAGGCATAGATGACGGGGAAATTTAGCTGTTCGTTAGTTGCGCCCAGTTCAATAAAAAGCTCTATGATTTTATCTAAAACATAATTAACTCGGGCGTTGGGCTTATCAATTTTATTTATTACTACAATAATTTTGTGGTTCATATTCAAAGCTTTTTTAAGCACAAAACGGGTTTGGGGCATAGGGCCTTCCTGCGCGTCAACCAGAAGCAGGGAGCCGTCCGCCATTTTAAGCACCCGCTCCACCTCGCCTCCGAAATCGGCATGTCCGGGGGTGTCTATGATATTTATTTTTACGTCTTCAAAAATAACCGAAGCGTTTTTTGAAAAAATAGTGATGCCGCGCTCGCGTTCAATCTCATTGCTGTCCATGATTTGTTCCTGGCCGCTAAGTTTGCCAAGGTCGGTGTTAGACTGTTTAAGCAGAGTATCTACTAATGTAGTTTTGCCATGGTCAACGTGGGCGATGATGGCTATGTTGCGTATTTTTTGCATATTTTTATTTTATCAATTTAGTGAGCCAATTCTCGTCTAGATTCAAGACGCGAGGAGCGTAGTGTGCCAATAGGCACATGAGCGACGAGCAACAAAGAAGATGGATGGGAATTGGCTCACCCGAAGGGAAGAGTGAATTTGGCCAATTTCTTTGTTACTCCTCCTCGCTGTGGTAAAACCACAAGCTCGTCGTCGTTTCTCGAACTTGGCTCAAATTCTCTCTTCTAAATTTGACGATAGTTCGAATTCTGCTCTCCTAACTAAAATCTAAGTTATTCAGCCTTTTATATTAAAAATAAATTATAACAAAAATTTAATAAAATGTCCATACGGAGTAATCGCGAATAACTCGAATAAAAATAAATATCGCGAATCAAATTCGTATTATTTGCTAAAATTCGTTTACCTGAATTTAATTTGACACATCATATATATTTATGTTAGTATATAAACAGTTTCAAATTTTGATAATTAAATAAAAGAAAGGAGGGGATGAGTAAGGCTTAATCCGCTAGCTGGAGGATTGACTAAATAAAAAGGAGGAAAAGTATGGGAA
>VMGU01000063.1:2603-4151 GCA_007376745.1 Parcubacteria group bacterium Athens0714_26 | reverse complement strand
AGATTCTGGCGGATTTGATTTATACGGCTAAGAATTTAGCCGAAAAATCTGGGCTTAAAGGATACAAGCTGGTTTTTAACGTGGGTAGAGAAGGCGGCCAGGTAATTGACCATTTACATCTTCATCTCGTAGGTGGCTGGATTGGACAAAAAAACGAAGATTTGTAATAATGGTTTGATTAAAGGTAATTTATGCCTCAGGCGGGGCGCTCAATTTAGCGAGTAAATTATTATTGCTGCAAATTGAGCTGTAAAGTTTATACACAATTGTTATGCAAGTAAGAAAAAAAGAAGGAGAAACAGCGGGTTCGCTTTTATACCGTTTTTCAAAAAAGGTCCAGCGGAGCGGAATTTTGCGCGAAGCAAAAAAGCGCAGGTTTCATGACCGTCCTATCAGCCGCATCAAGCGGCGTCTTTCCGCGCTTCATAGAGAAGTTAAAAGAAAGGAAAGAGAAAAAAACAGAAAACTTGGTTTAGTCCAATAAATAAAATTTATATTAACAATTTATATTTTATATGTCTTTATCGGAAAAAATAAATCAGGATTTAAAAGAGGCTATGAAATCCGGGGCCAGCGAAAAAGTCGGCTTACTACGAATGTTGAATTCCGCCTTAAAAAATCGGCAGATTGAAAAAGGTAAAGATGCTGTTTTGTCTGATGAAGATGTTTTGCAGGTTTTAGCAAAGGAAGCTAAAAAAAGAAAAGAAGCCAATGAAGCTTTCGCGGTCGGCGGTCGGCCGGAACTCGCCGAAAAAGAAAAAGAAGAATTGATTTTAATAGAATCTTATTTGCCGGCACAGATGAGCCGCGAGGAAATAGTTTCTGCTATTGATAAAATTTTATTACAAATTGAAGACAAAAGTAATTTTGGAATAGTAATGAAAGAAGTGATGAAGGGGTTAAAAGGTAGGGCTGACGCCAAGATAATTAGCGAGATTATTAAAGAAAAAATTAATTAAAATAATTTTTTAAACAACCCCGTTTAATGGGGTTGTTTTATTTTTTTAGAGACGAGTCCAAGTTTCTTTTAATTATTTTCATTAATTGCTATATTAAGTTTAAATGAAAATTGATGTTGTGGTTTTAGACAAGAGAGCGGAGAAATTGAAGCCTTTAATTTCTAAAAAAGCCAAAGAGTTGGCGGGAATTTTGCGTTTAAACGGACACCTGGAAATTTTTTTAGTCGGCAACAAACAAATGAAAAAAAATGTTTTATCGTATGTCGCGTCCGGCGATTTCCCGAGACCCGATATAAAGCAAAAAGCGCTTGGGGAAATCTATTTAAACCCCTCTTTTATCAAGAAAAATAAGGAGAATTTACTGTTTATGCTGCTTCATGGAGTTTTGCACATAGCCGGCTATGACCATAAGAAAAAAAGTGATAGAATTAAGATGGAAAAAAAAGAAAATATCTTGTTTCTCATAATTAAATCGTCTTAATTTTTTAAAATTAAGCATTAAAATTATTAATTTAAAATTTAATCAATAAAATTCAGGATTTTAATTTTTATTTCGGTATGGCGAATAATTTTATTACAGGTTTGGATA
>VMGU01000063.1:0-2587 GCA_007376745.1 Parcubacteria group bacterium Athens0714_26 | reverse complement strand
GGCCGTGATAGCCGTAGCCAAAAAAGACGGGCAACTAAGTTTATTAAGGGTTTTAAAAGTACCATCGGCGGGAATGCGGAAGGGAACCGTAGATGAATTGCCGGAATTGGTACGAGCTTTAAACCATATTTTTTCCGAAATAAAGAATTTTTCAAAGCATGCTCTGAAAAATATTTTTTTAAATGTAGGCGGTGCCAATATCCATATTCAGAGTTCAAGAGGAATAGTGGCTGTGTCCCGCGCGGATTTTGAAATTCATAAAGACGATGCGGATAGAGTCGTGCAGGCGGCTCAGGCAATAAATTTGCCGTCCAACAGAATGGTTCTTCATGCCATTACTCGGGAGTATATAGTAGATGGTGCGGCGGTTAAGGACCCGATGGGGATGACGGGCAACCGGCTTGAAGTTAACAGTTTGATTATTGACGCGTTTTCTCCGGCAATAAAGAATCTGACCAAGGCCGTAGAGTCAGCCGGTGCAAATCCCGGCGGTTTAATTTTTGGCCCGCTCGCGGCGGCCAGATCCATATTGTCTAAAAACCAAAAAGATTTGGGAGTTGTTTTGGTGGATATCGGCTTTGGCACGACTAATTTATGTGTTTATGAAGAAAATAAATTATTACACGCAGCGGTTTTACCCGTGGGTTCGGGCAATGTAACAAATGATCTTGCGATTGGTTTGAAAACTTCCATTGCCGCCGCGGAGGCGATGAAGCTGTCTTTTGGCTCCGCTACCAGCAGGGGCATTTCGGCGCGGGAAACCATAGACCTTAAAAAAATTGACCCCAATTCCAAAACCATTGCCAACCGAAAATACGTTTCGGAAATTATAGAAGTCAGACTTGCCGAAATTTTTGAATTCGTTAATAATGAACTTAAAATTATTGATAAATCAGGAAAGCTGCCGGCGGGGATAGTTCTTGTGGGCGGCGGTTCTAAAATGCCTAATATTGTTGATTTGGCCAAGCAGGAATTAAAGCTGCCGGCGCAAGTGGGAATACCCGACACATCAATATTTGATGTTTCGAGCGGTGAATTAAGTCTGCAGGCGGAGGACCCTGAAATCGCTTGCGCGCTAGGGCTCGTTTTATGGGCAAGCGACGGAGTTGTTGAAAACGTCAGCAAAGAAAGCATTTGGGGGAGAATTAAGAGTTCTTTACTGCCGTGAGAAAAATAAAGCGCATAGCCGGGCGATTAATAAAAATTAAAACCCGTTTGAAGCGGAAAAAAATAAAAATGGCAAAAAATAAGTTTAGTTCCAAAAATAATGAAGGCCTGGTAAGTCATAGCCTCGCGAAAATTAAAGTCGTGGGAGTTGGCGGCGGTGGAGGAAACGCCGTCCATAGAATGAAAAATGATTTTATTAAAGGAGTTGAATTTATAGCCATTAACACCGACGCGCAGGATTTGGCGCATTGCGACGTTCCATATAAAATACATATAGGTAAAAATCTTACAAGGGGTTTGGGTACGGGTATGAATCCGGAGTTGGGACGGCAAGCCGCCGAAGAAACAAAAGCGGAAATTATAGAAGCTCTTAAAGGCGCGGATTTGGTTTTTATAACCGCGGGACTTGGAGGCGGTACCGGCACGGGCGCGGCCCCTATCATAGCCGAAGCCGCCAAAGAATTGGGAGCTTTAACCATAGCGGTTGTCACCAAGCCATTTTCTTTTGAGGGCGCTCAGCGAAACAGAGTTGCCCAGGATGGTCTGGCAAAATTAAAAGATAAAGTTGACACCTTGATTGTTGTGCCTAATGACAGGATTTTTGCCGTGGTCAGTAAAGATACTTCCATAATTAAAGCCTTTGAGGTTGTTGACGATGTTTTGCGGTGCGCCGTTGAAGGTATTGCCGATCTTGTGGCTATGCCGGGAATTGTAAATGTAGATTTTGCCGATGTGCGAGCCATAATGCAGGATGCTGGCACGGCAATAGTCGGTTTGGGTGTTGCCTCAAGCCAGGACAGAGGAGTAAAAGCCATATCACAAGCGATACACTCGCCTCTTTTGGAGTATTCCATAGACGGAGCCAAAGGAGTTTTGTTTGGAATTTTCGGCGGCAAGGATTTAAAGATGAGTGAGATTAATGATATTGCTCGGATAATTTCCGAGACCATAGACCCCGCCGCAAAAGTGATTTTCGGTGCTTATTATGATAAAAAAATGCGTCCTGGTTTTATTAAAGTTACAGTGATAGCTACGGGTTTTAGCGGGCTAAATAGCGGTAAGATGATGTCGCAGCCACCCTCAACCCTTTTTGGCGTGAGCGAGCCGGATAAAAAAATAAATTTTCAAGAATCTTTAAATACTAAATCGGTAAATGAATTAAAAAATGAAAATAATTATGCTGGCAGTCGGTTGGCGGATAAACAAGTTAAAAAGAAAAATCCTGACGAAGTGTGGGACATACCAGCATTTCTTCGCAGGGGTAAAAATAAAAAATGATTAAATCCATCAGGAAGCGCGAAGGGCAGATAGTTCCGTTCGACCAGGGTCGCATTACAGCCGCAGTTTTAAAGGCGATGACCGCCGTGTCGGAAGGTTCGCCGGAAGAAGCGGAAAAAATTTCCGACAAAGTTGTTAAAGA
>VMGU01000062.1 GCA_007376745.1 Parcubacteria group bacterium Athens0714_26 | reverse complement strand
CTCCTCGTCTTTAAGCGCGCCCGCTTATGAGGTGAGTTTCGGTCATTTGTATACTTTGGGCTTGTGTAATTTTCCGGCCCTAGTGAAGACTCAAAAAAATGTTGATAATTATGATCGCAACAAAGCTAAACATGTTAACTTTATCCTAGCTGTCGCGCCCATCAATTTGCCGACGAAAGTCTCCTGTCCCCATTGTCATCAGAAAACCGTCAAGTATTTTTCTCTGAAAGATGATAAGTTGACCGCCTGCTGCGATAATCCTAAATGCCGTCAGAGATGTCAGTGCGGAACAGATGAACTATTCCCGTTTTCTCTAGAAACTTTTAATCACAGCAAGTTTAAGAATAGGAGCCAAGAATTAGCCTTATTCTTTAAATCCTGCTTCGGTTTTAATAATAACCTTCGCGCCGAGGAAGTCTATAATTTTTTCAAGAAAAGCTGTTGTTCTAATTAGTTAAAATCAAAAACCATAATTGGTTGGGAGAAAAAATGGATACAAAAAGCAGAAGGCCCAAGCGGCCACGGAAGAAAGTAGTCCTAATTCCTAAATTCAACCCTATGTTTGGGGATCTGTACCTTACCGCTCTGGAAAATTTCGCTCAGATTATCTGGGCGAAGCAATCTATCGGTAAACCTGGCGCTATCGGTCCCACTTCAGGAAAAATTGAACATATTAAGTTTTTGGCTTCATTTGAAGCTTTTCAGCTACAAACGGACTGGCCCTGCGAAGTCTGCGGGCGGATGGTTTGTAAGTATTTTGGTCGTCTTAACGAAAAAGACTTAAATGCTTGCTGCGAAGGCTTTAAGCGTAATAGTCATGAAGGCACGGTATTGTATCCTCTGTCTTTGGGCGTATTCTTGAGGAAGGAATTTTCCTCCTCTTCGGCCCAAAAAGAATTGAGCAACTTTTTCAAGAGAATCTTTAATCTTGAAAAAGCGTCGGCTGAGGATATCTATAATTTCTTAGTATCTCAGTGCAGTCCAAAAAATGTTTAGCTCACCCCCTCCTGGCTCTATACATACGGATGCCCTCCCCGTATGCGTTGTGTGTGGCCCCGTCTGCTTTATGGCGGGGTTTTTTATTGCTTAATTTTTGCCTTTTAGATTATAATCTATAATATAATAGACTGGCCGCGTTAATATTTATCGGTCAGCCTTAACGGTCGTTTGGCTCAGCTGGTTAGAGCGCCGCGTTCACATCGCGGAGGTCAGTGGTTCAAATCCACTAACGACCACCATATGAATTTTTCCATTCTTGATTGGAATATCCAGGGGACTAGATATTATACTAGTACCAGCCTAGCTGAAGTTACTCCTGACTTAGAGAACTCTGGCGCGGATATTTTTTGTTTACAAGAAGCGCAGGAAGTTAGAGAGAAGAGACCGGGTTTTATTGAGCAGCAGAAACTTAATTGCATTTTTTCTGAAGACAAGGAAAATCGTAATGTTATTCTTAGTAAATTTCCAATTATCGCTAGCGGGGAATTAGCTTTTCCACCCTTCAAAGACCCTAAAGATAGCCAGAACTCTTCGTTTATAAAAACTGTCTGGTCAAACATTAAATATTTTTTGCCGCCCTATACCGGCCTCGCGCCCGAGAAAGCTCTTTGGGCGGATATTAAAATTAGCTCAGAAGTTATTAGAATTTATAATTGCCATTTTGAGATAGTCGGGGTTGGCCCCAAAGAAAGAGTTAATCAGCTTAAGTTAGTTATGGCCGATGCTAAAAGCCATCGGGGGCCAGTTATTATTTGCGGTGATTTTAATACTACTATTCCGGCGGCCGGATTCGGTAGAAAATTTATTCAGTTATTTCATTTAGAATCAAATAGGAGTCTAGTAGTAGATGAAAAGCGATCCCCGGATGATGAAAGATATACTATAGTTAAGGTGGCCGAAGAGGCCGGGTTTTATGACGCTTTGGATATTACTAAGTCCACCTGGTGTATTATGCCGTTTAAATGGGAAATATTCAGCCTTAAATTAGATTGGTTTTTAGTGCGCGGCCTTAAAATGCCGCAAATTACTTTAGGTGAATATATTTCCGACCATCGGTCAGTTTTAGTTAAATTCTTAATTTAGAGCCTATTTTGGAATAAATTTGTGTGTGTAATATAGTAGCTATAATGGCTATTTTTTTATTAAAAAAGTGGTTTTTTTCTTTAAAATATGTTAAAATATATCCATAATTAAATAAATAATCATATGAAATTTATTATTCGTTTGTTAATAAATGCTTTATTTTTGTTGGTCGCGCCCTTTATTATTAGCGGTGTAGTTATCTCTGGATTTTGGACGGCGGTTATAACCGCTTTATTTTTGGGTATTGTTAATGCAATTATCCGACCGCTTTTGATAATTCTGACTTTACCGATTAATATTTTAACTTTAGGGCTGTTTACTTTAGTAATTAATGGCCTGCTCGTCTTACTGGTCTCTAGTGTGGTCAAAGGTTTCTATGTTGACGGTTTATGGAGTGCTATTGGCCTGTCTCTCTTGCTCTGGATAGTATCTTGGCTTAGTAATGATTTTATCGGCGGGGAACGATCTAAAGTAAATCGTTTTTAGATTATTATTTTTCAAAATAGGCGGATAATTTTTGCACAAAAAATATG
>VMGU01000061.1 GCA_007376745.1 Parcubacteria group bacterium Athens0714_26 | reverse complement strand
ATTGAATTTTAAAAATAAATTGGAGGAAAATTTTAAGTCGGTTTTGCCTTCCGAAAAAGCCGCGTTTTTATCCGGCCTTACTCTCGGTGAACGTGAGGATTTTTCAAAGGAATTTAAAAACAAAATGTCACTAAGTGGCACGACTCATCTAGTGGCGCTTTCCGGATACAATATTTCTATAATCGTTGTCGTAATAATGGCTGTTTTGGGCGGCTATCTTCCGGCGGCTATTTCATTTTATCTGACTGCGCTGGTGATTGTTTTATTCGTTTTAATGACCGGAGCCGAAGCGTCGGTGGTGCGGGCGGCAGTTATGGGTATTATTATGCTTTTAGGCAGGCACATTGGTAGAGAATATAGTTTGCGTAACGCAATTGTGGTAGCGGCGTTTTTGATGATTTTATTTAACCCGAAAATTCTGGTTTTTGATTTGGGTTTTCAGCTTTCTTTTGCCGCTCTTTTGGGAATTATTTATCTTTCGCCCGTGATTAAAAAGATATTTAAGATAAGTCAGCCCGGCGTTCTTTCCTGGAAGGAAAACGCAGCCACGACTTTATCCGCCCAGTTTGCGGTGGCGCCGCTCCTTCTGATTAATTTTGGTTTTTTTTCTTTATCGTCATTTTTTGCCAATATCTTGATTTTGCCGTTTGTGCCTCTGGCTATGGGGCTCGGTTTTGTAATGGGAGGAGTTGGTTTTGTGTCTTATTTTCTGGCAAAAATAATCGGTTTAGTGTTAAATATATTTTTATCTTATATGCTCTGGATAATAGACATTTTTTCAAAGATTACGGTTAGTGTCGGTCTTGAAAAAATTAGTCCGGTGGCAGTGGTATTTTATTATTTTATTTTAATAGGAGCAGTATTATATGCAAACAGAAAATCAGAACAATTATAAATTTTTTAAATTAATCGCCGGGTTTTTAATTATACTGGACGTCATTGTTTGGGGTCTGATTTTATTCCCACGGCAGTCTGGGAATTTTCGTCTGTATTTTTTGGATGTTGGGCAAGGGGATAGCTCGCTGGTCGTTTCTCCCGCCGGAACCAGAATTTTAATTGACGGCGGCCCGTTAAACGGCAATCTTCAGCAGAATTTAGAAAAAATTCTGCCGCTTAGCGACCGCTATTTGGATATAGTTATAGTTTCGCATCCGGAGCTTGACCATTTTGCCGGTTTGTTGGAGGTTTTAAAAAATTACAAAATAGGAGCGGTTGTAACCAATGGTCAAGTCGGTAAAAGCCAAGAGTGGCGGGAGTTTGAAAACTTGGTTAAAGAAAAAAATTTGCCGGAAATTGTTTTAGCGGCCGGCGATAAAATCAGCTCCAGAGATTTCTTGGCTAAAATTTTATCGCCAAGCGCCAGCGGCGGCTTGTCAAGCAATGACCTTAGTCTAGTGATACTTTTGGAAAGCCAGAGAGTGAAGTCGTTATTTACGGCCGATATCGGCGCGGATAACGAAAAGTTACTGGCTAATTTATATGATTTGGATGTCGATGTTTTAAAAGTCAGCCATCACGGCTCTAAATATTCTTCGGACGTGGATTTTCTAAAAAAGATTACTCCGATAGTCTCGGTTATTGAGGTGGGGAAAAACACTTACGGCCATCCTACGCCTCAAGCCATAAATAATTTAACAGCCGTGGACTCGCGAATTTTTAGGACGGACAAAGACGGCTTGTTAAAAATTAAATTTATAAATAACCAATTAAAAGTTTTCGCTTCAAAATTTATAACCCATTAATTTTAGGGTTAAATTCAAAAATTTCCAACATCCCGGCGACTCCGCCCGCTTTATTATTTAAATTAAAGCTTAAAACCATTATTAAATTAAAACTTAAAATCACCGCTACAACGCGTTGTAGCGGTGATTAATAAATCTAGTTGAATCAAAAATTATGACTTAGTAATTCCATCTTTTCCCGATTTTTTCAGGGTATTTATTGATAAAACTATCTATCCAATTAATAAATAAGGGTGTTTCTTGTATTTTGCGATTTTTTTTATTTTTGTCATTTTTTTGATTTTTTACTGTTCTATAACTAGAATATTCCATTACTGAATTATCTAGTAATTTTTTTAAACTTCTTATGGTTGTTGGGGAAAGCCACAATTCTTCTCCGATTTTTCTATAACTTTTACCTTTTCTTAGTAAAGCCAAGGCCGCCAATCTGTTTACAATCATATTTTTTTCATAAATGCTTAAAATTCGGTTTAGAGCCTTACCAAAATTAGAATCATTCATATCTTTTAATAGAAGATTCCATGTATGTAATTGCCACTCTTTTTTTGATAGTTTATTTAGGTTATCTATTATTTTGTTTGTCATGAGTTATGTTAAACTAAGATTTTTAATTTATAGTTTTTGTTTGAAATATTATACCGCTACAACGCGTTGTAGCGCAAGTTATTAAAGAATCATTTAAATTTATCAAATAAGCATATTTAAAAGCCTAAAATTAGAAAGTTGGAATTTTTTATAGAATTGGGACTAAATTTTACAACAATGGTTTGTTGCTGTTTTATACTGCACAAGTTCAGATACATATGAGACTTTTCGGCTCATCGAAAAGTCATGCAGCAATACAATAAAACAAGGGGTATTAAGGGCATTGTAAGTGTCTA
>VMGU01000060.1 GCA_007376745.1 Parcubacteria group bacterium Athens0714_26 | reverse complement strand
TCAAAAAGCGACTGGTCTTTTTTTAATAACTCCAAAGTTTCTTTATCAAAATAATCCTGGTATTTTTTATAAATTTCGGTAACCTTTATGGCCAAAGGGCTGTCTAAAAAAACCGGAATTCTCGGTACCCGCCCGTTTTCCACCAGATTATTCATTTCAAAAAGAAGTTTTTGCGTCCTTTCCATTGCAAATGCTGGAATCATCAATGCGCCGTTGCCCTTGGCAGTTTCTTCTATCACGTCCTCTATCGCGCCGATTGACTCCGGCTCATGAATCCTGTTGCCGTACGCGGATTCAATAATACAATAATCTACATCTTCTAAATTTTCTTTTTCTTCAATAATCGGCGCCGGGCTATTGCCCAAATCGCCGGAAAAAAGAATTCTCTTGCCTTCAATTTCCACCAAAATAATGCTTGACCCAAGAATATGGCCTGCATTGTAAAATGTTATTTTAAAAGGCCCAATAATTATCTGCTGATGATAAGGCACGCCTTCCCAACACGCCATAAGCTCTTCAACTTCTCTGACGCCGTAAAGAGGCGGTCTTTTAAATCTTTCCGCTTCTTCTAAAAGAATGTGCTCGGAATCCAAGAGCATTAAATTGGCAAAATCGCGCGTTGGCGGCGTAGAATAAACTCTGCCCTTAAATCCATCTCTGACCAATTTAGGCAAAAGCCCCGTATGGTCAATATGCGCATGCGTGACAAAAACTGCGCCGATCTCCTTAGATTCATAACCAAAAGGCTCCCAATTCTTTTTTTCGGCAAAACTGCCTCCCTGGTTCAAACCGCAATCAATAAGCAGCTTAACTTTTCCGTCTCCGCCATCCGCTTCCAAAAGATAATTGGCGCCGGTCACTTCTCCTGCGCCGCCGCAAAAAGTAATATTCATAATAAAATCATTTTATACTATCGTTAACCGGACAACAATCAGCCCCGAATACAGCGGCTAATTAAACGTTAAATTTAAATTGCTTTATTTTTTAAAACGCCCAGAACAATTTCCCGTTCATTCCATAAAATTTTTTTCCCATTCGCGAGCCTCATAAACGGCTCTGATCCCTTGCCGGTAATAATGACAATGTCGCCTTTACTTGCGGCCATAATCGCGGCTTTTATAGCTTCATATCTATCCATTATGATTTCATATTTTTTATCCGGCTTATAATTTTTAATGCCCGCGGCTATTTGCCCGATTATTTCCCGCGGGCTATCGTCAAACGGATCTTCATCAGTAAGAATAATTTTATCACAGCCCTTAGCCGCTATTTCACCCATCACCGGCCGCTTCCACTCGTCTCGCCCGCCGCCGGCCGCGCCCAAAACGCAAATTAATTTGTTTTGATTATTTTTTTTCCCGAGTAAAGTTTCATAAACCTTGCTTAACGAATCGGGCGTGTGGGCATAGTCAATAATCACGGAAAATGGTTCCTTTTGGATAAACTCCATCCGGCCGGGCACGCCGCTAAAATTATTAATGGTATTTTTAACCGATTGCCAATCCAAATTTAATGCTTTAGCAAAAGCTATACTCGCGGCGATATTTTCAAGATTAAAATCACCCTGCAATTTAGGGATTAAATTTAAATTCTCTAAATCTTTTTTACCATAAAGAATAATTTTATTCTCCTTCGCCGAATACCCCGTAGCTTGCTGCGGGGATGAAGGCGAGGAGAATAACCCTTCCGAAGCTCGCCGTAGACGAGCGAAGGAGGGTATTCGGCTACGGAAGAATTCCGCTTGATACCGCGCAACAGAGCTGCGCAAAGCTTCATTATTTGCCCCGGCCGCTTTAATAAAATATCCGTAATCTTTGGCATCCCTGTTTATAAAAAACTTTTTATTTTTCTTTTTAGAATGCAGGCCGACATTCGCAAAAAACTTCAGCTTTGCCGCTCTATAATTTTCATACGAACCATGGGACTCTGTATGCTCTGGTTCAAGATTTGTCACAATCGCCGCGTCAAAATCAATAAATCTGTCGCGGTATTGTGAAACCCCCTCAGAGCTAACTTCTATCAAGGCGTATTCACATCCTTTTTTAACCGCTTGTTTTAAAAATCTCTGTATAAAAAAACGGCCGGGCATGGTCATGCCGGTCAGATTTTTATTGATTTCACCGCCGATTTTTATGCCCGCCGAAGAAATAAAAGCGGTTTTTTTGCCGGTCCCCTCTAAAATCGCGCTGATTAATTCCACAACTGTTGATTTTCCTTTTGTCCCCGTCACGCCCAAAACAAACAGTCTCTGCGAAGGATGGCCGAAAATCCAGCTGCCCTTCCACGCCAAAATAAAATGACAAATGCGCTTTAATTCTTTAACCATTCTTTAAAATTTTTAAAGCCGCCTTAATCCTTTCTTCTAATTTTTTTAATTTTTCATCAACTTTTGAAATAGCGGACTTTGCCTGTGATTTCGTATAGCCAAGACCCACAAGCGCCTCAACAATATCATGGTCCGACTCCATAATACCCACCAGCTCCATAGTTCCTTCACGCCCCAGCTTGCCGCGCAATTCTAAAATCACACGCTCGGCGGTTTTTTTACCGATACCCGATGCCTTGGTTAAAAGCTCCACCTTGCCCTCGCTAATTGCCGCGACAAGCCTATCAAAAACATCTATGTTCATAATATTCAGCGCTGTCTTCGGGCCCACTCCGTTCACGCT
>VMGU01000059.1:2186-6794 GCA_007376745.1 Parcubacteria group bacterium Athens0714_26 | reverse complement strand
CTTTATCATGAATTTAATCAAAAGCGGGTCTGAATTTGTGATGGAAAAATTTTTAGTCTTACTCCCCTCAGCCCAATACACCATAGCACCCAATAATTTTAACACCTCATCCCTTACCGGAAAATCCATTTCTTTTCTCGCTGACTGAAAAATAGCTTTTAGTTCCTTCTCACGCCTCTCATGACTACTATTTGGACCATGAATTAAAGCTTCTATTCCCTTTTTAAATAAACGATCTCTGTATTCTGCTTTCACCACAACGTCCTTAACCCATAAACGGGACGTACTTTTAGCAATACCTAATTTAAGAGAAATCTCCTTATAACTCAAACCCTTGCTACGAAGATTTATTGCTATCTTCTTTAATTTTCTTCCATAAAATATGCGGGCCATAAATCGTACTACTAATTATATACTATATGGGAGTTAAGCTAAAATCTGTATTCAAATTAGCTATCTAAAATTTTTAAAATCTGCTATAATATATGCAATTCAATGGACCTAAACACCGAGCTATCAAAAATCAGCGGCATCGGAACAAAATTCCTGGTAAAACTAAATAAATTTAAAATTAAAAGCGTCAAAGATTTGCTTTGGCACTTCCCTTTCCGCTACGACGATTTCTCAAAAATTGCGCCCATAGGCGAACTATCCATCAATCAGCCCGCCACCATTCACGGAGTCATCAAAAAAATCAGCATACGCCGCAGCTGGAAAAAAAGAATGGCGATAATTGAAGCGTTTATCGTGGACGAAAGCGGCGGCATTAAAGCGGTCTGGTTTAACCAGCCGTATTTAATGCAAATCCTTAAAGTCGGGACGCGCGCCAACTTCGCGGGCAAAATAGCCCAGTCACAAAAAGAAATTTACCTGTCTAATCCCGCTTACGAAATCACAGACAGCCTTAGCATGGCCAGCGCCCTTAGCGGTCCAAAGCACACGGCGGGACTAATCCCTGTGTATCCGGAAACCAAAGGATTAACTTCCAAGGGTATCCGTTATTTAATAAAACCAATTCTTAAAAATCTCTCACCCACGGAAGATTTTATGCCGCCGGAGATTCTCAAAAAAAATAATCTTCCCGAAATCAATCTGGCGATTAAAAAAATCCACTTTCCTCTGGCGCTTACCGAAGCCGACACCGCCAGAAAAAGATTCGCGTTTGAAGATTTGTTTTTACTACAGCTGAATAATTTAAAAATTAAATCCCGGCTGGCGCAGGAAAAAGGCCTGGCTATCCATATAAATATGGAATATTTAAAAACGCTGGTTGAATCCCTGCCTTTTGCCCTCACTGATTCACAACGGCAAAGCCTTAAAGAAATAATTTTAGATATCCAAAAGCCGCGGCCAATGAACCGCCTGTTGCAAGGAGACGTGGGCTCGGGTAAAACCGTCATCGCGGCGTTGGCGGCGGTTTTAGCTGCTAAAGACGGAAAACAAACCGCCTTTTTGGCGCCCACTGAAGTTTTGGCCCAACAGCATTACCGGACGCTTACTACTATATTTAAAGACTTTGCCGGCCAGGTCTGCCTTCTTACCGCCAGCTCGCCAAACAAAAAGAAATTATTATCAAAAATCGGATTTGGCGAGATGAAAATCATCATCGGCACGCACGCCATCATCCAAAAAAACGTAAAATTTGACGAGTTAGCCTTAGTCATCGTGGACGAACAGCATCGTTTCGGAGTGGAGCAACGCGCCACCCTGCTTCGCCCCGCGGACAAAAAATATTCTGATAAAAAATTTGTGGAAGAAGCTAAAAAATACATCCCCCACCTATTAAGTATGTCCGCCACGCCCATACCACGCACTTTAAGCCTGACCATCTTCGGCGATTTGGACCTTTCCACTATTACGGAGCTACCAGCCAACAATAAAGCCTATGGCTTTATAAAAGAACAAATCAAAAAAGGCCGGCAGGCGTTTGTAATCTGTCCGCGTATTGAGCCGGGGCAAAAAGAAGAAGGACAAATTTTAACCGAGATACAAAAACGGCTGCTGGACTTAAAATCCGTCAAGGAAGAATTTGAAAAACTTTCCAAAAAAGTTTTCCCAGACTTAAAACTAGTGATGCTCCACGGTAAAATGAAAGGTAAAGAAAAAGATATTATTATGAAAGATTTCGCGGATAAAAAAATTGATATCTTGGTTTCAACTTCCGTTATAGAAGTCGGCGTAAATATTCCCAATGCCACCATAATGATGATAGAAGGCGCCGACAGATTCGGTCTAGCCCAACTGTATCAATTCAGGGGGCGCGTGGGGCGCGGCGAGCACCAGTCTTTTTGCCTCCTATTTACCGACTCCACCTCCGGCACTACCCAGCAAAGATTAAATTCTCTCTTAACCGCTAAAAACGGTTTTGAATTGGCGGAAAAAGATTTAGCCATACGCGGTCCCGGGCAGTTTCTGGGAGAAAACCAAACCGGCCTGCCGGATATTGCCATGCGCGCTCTGCAAAACATTGAGCTGGTAAAAGACGCGCGCTCGGCGGCCGAGGAAATATTTTCGGGTAACCCGGAGTTGTCGGCTTATCCGGCTTTAGCCGCAAGATTTAAAAATTTTGAAAAACAAGTGCATTTGGAATAAAAAGGTGGGTAATAAATTATATACTTATAATTTATTAAAATTATTGACCAATAAAGCTAAAAATGTTACTTTATGGTCAGTAAATTGATTCTATAAATAAGGAGGAAATATGACACATCCGTACAACAAAAACATTTACCCAGGAAAAATTTTTCATTGGATGAACGACTCGGAAACAGAATCTGCCACAAAACAGTATTTCCAAAAATACTACCCGGGAAACGGAGACTTACTGGCCGAAGTTACGCGCGGCGACAAAAACGACATTAATCAAGCAATTGAACTGGCCAAAGAAGCTTATAAAAAATGGAGCCAAACGCCGGTAGTGAAACGCTCGGAAATTATCCGCGAAGCCGTTTTATTGATGCGCGAAAAAAAACAAGAACTCGCGGAAATCGTGGCGCTTGAATGCGGGAAATCCAAAAAACATGCGCTAGGCGAAGTTGACGCCGCCATTGAATGCGGATTTTTCTTCGCGGGCGAAGGCAGAAGATATTTCGGCGAAGTGCTCACGAGCGCTGTCCCCAACCGTCACGTGGAAATAATCAGACAAAGTATCGGAGTGGGCGCGCTCATCACGCCATTCAACAATCCGGCGGCGGGCGTTGCCTGGAAATTATTCCCCGCACTTGTTTGCGGAAACGCGGTGATAATCAAATCCCACGAAGACACTCCGTATGTAGCAATTTGGTACGCGAAGATATTTAAGGAGGCCGGACTTCCAGCGGGAGTTATTTCCGTACTGCAAGGACTAGGAGATGAAGTTGGCGCTCCGCTTGTTTCAGACGAACGGGTAAAATTCGTAAGCTTCACCGGTTCCGTAACCACGGGACAAAAAATCCTTAAAGCCACCGCCGAACGCCTGGCAAAAGTATCCATTGAAGCCGGAGGAAAAAATCCTTTCGTGGTATGCGACGACGCGGACATTGAAAAAGCCGTTTCCTTGGCCGTACAATCGGCATTCGTGGACGCGGGCCAACGCTGCGCCGCCGCAAGCCGCATTATCATCTTCAATGAAGTATATGATGACTTCAAGAAAAAATTTCTTGAAAAAGTTTATACATTGAAGGCAGGAACCAGTGACGAGGACGATTATGGCGCGATTATCAATGGAAAACGGACGAACCAAATTTTAGAGGCGGTTAGAAAAGCGGTTAAAAACGGCGCTAAAAATCTTGTGGACGCGGATAATGAAAATTTCATTATTGATGAAAAATACCACGGAGGATATTTTTTGAATCCCGTGGTGCTTGAAAACGTTTTCGTGGATGATGAAATTTCACAAAACGAAATTTTCGGCCCGGTGGTTAATCTGTATCGTGTAAAAAATTTAGAAGAAGCGATAAGGCTGGCAAACCGCTCAAAATTCAAACTCTCAAGCGCGATTCATACCAAAAACATAGACCGCGCGCAGGAGTTTATCGAGCGCTATGAGGGCGGCGTGGTGCGGGTAAACGGCCCGACCCACGGCAGCGAGCCGCATATGCCTTTTGGCGGTACAGGACTTTCCGGCAACGGCTGGAGAGAACCCGGCACCAAAGCTTTGGATTTTTATTCCGATTGGAAACAAGTCAGTATAGATTATGACCCAGAAAAAATTTAACCCGAAGCAAACACACCCCCACTAAGCGGGGGTGTTTTCAATTGTTTGAATCAATTGAATAAACTGGAAATTTTTGGCTCTCGGGGATATTATATTATCAGTTCAACAATATTGCGGGGTCTGCTAATGGCCCCGCCGCAGCGGGGTCCCGCTATGGCGGGATAGGATACAATATGTATTATGTTTATATCTTAAAAAGTTTAAAAGATGATGGCTATTATATCGGGCAAACTAATAATCTTGGAAAAAGAATAATCGTTCATAATAAAGGTCGTGTTGCATCAACTAAATCAAGATTACCTTTTATATTAATAAAAAAGGAAGAATATACAACAAGAAGCGAGGCGAGAAAAAGAGAAAATTATTTAAAAAAATTAAAGGGTGGTAATGAATTTAAGAAAATTATAGAATTG
>VMGU01000059.1:0-2165 GCA_007376745.1 Parcubacteria group bacterium Athens0714_26 | reverse complement strand
CAATCAATTATTTCTAAGGCTTTAAGATAATTAATTTTATTCAAATAATATCCCTTACCTTTAAATTTCTATGTCAGCGTCCAGCGAGAAAAAAATAGTTTTGGCGGCTATATGTATTTATATAATCGTTTTTGGCGTTTTTACCGGCTTGCGACACTATAATTTCCAAACCCAGGCATGGGATATGGGCATTTTTGACCAAACTTTTTGGAATACCGCGCATGGCCGATTTATGGAAAACAGTTTTGAAACGGCCAAAAATCATCTGGGTATACACATGAGCCCGTTTCTTGTTTTGCTCGCGCCGGGCTACGCCCTTTTCCCATCGCCTTATTTTTTACTTATTATCCAAACCATAGCGCTGGCTCTGGGCGCGTGGCCGCTATACCTGCTCGCCAAAAAAGTCCTGTCCGGTTTTGATAAAAAATGGCCGGTGATTATTACCCTGTCCTACCTTTTTTACCCGGCACTGCACTGGATAAATACTTTTGATTTCCACGAACTGCCGTTTTTAATCCCGCTCCTACTAACCTCTTTTTATTTTATTGAAACAAAAAAATGGCTTTGGACGACAATATTTTTAGCTCTCTCGGCCAGTGTCAAAGAAGACGCGATTTTGGTAGTGATGTTTATGGGAATATATATTTTTATTAAATCGGGCAAAAACAAATCCATAAAAGAAACGCAGAACATTGAAAATAAAAAGTTTTTGGGTATAAAAAAATTCGGAGCCCTAACGGCTATTTTTTCACTGATTTATTTTATCGCCGCCACAAAAATCATTATGCCCTCTCTTGGCGGAGGACTGCTGTCAATAAACAGGTATTCCCAGTTAGGCGGCTCTGTCGCAGAAATTGCTAAAAACCTGTTTACTAACCCCTGGCTTTTTATAAAAACAATTTTCGCGGCGCAAAAGATGGGCTATGTTTTTTGGCTCCTTGTCCCTGCCGGTTTTATGACGTTGTTTTCTGGCCCGGTTCTTTTGACGCTCGTCCCGCCGCTCGCTGAAAATCTTTTAAGCTCATGGAATTCGCAGGTCAGTGGACTCTATCACTATGACGCACTGCTAATAGCCGGAATTTTTGCCGGCTTAGTTTACGGATTAAAATTTTTTTTGAACCATTGGCCTAAAAAACAAAAAATAGCGATAGTCGCCTTGCTGGTCGCGGGAGCCGCTTCGTTTTTAATCCGCTCGCCCATCAGCCCTTTTCTGTTTCCTACGGAACTTTTTCGCCCCAACGCGCACTGGGACGCCTATCGGGAAATAATCAAAAAAATTCCCGCCAATGCTTCTGTCGCCGCCCAAACAAATCTAGTTCCCCATCTTTCAAAACGCCAAAACATTTACGTGCTCGGCACGGAGCCGTCACAGGCAGACATATTGATAATAGACGGGGCGGATTTAACCGGATTCACCGATGAAAAAACTTTCCAGACTTACGCGGATAGCTATATGGACTCCGGACTTTATAACTTTACAGCTATTGAAAACCGTTATTTTATTTTAAACAAAAAAGATATTGAATTACTTCAATAATCAAATGCCGGCAAACATGCACAGTATTAAAAAGACTTCATTTTTTGATTGATAGCCATACAAACACCGTCTCTATTACCCCTATCTTCCATGGTTTCTTTTTTATTATTATAAATATTCTGAACGAGACTACTTACTTTATTATAAATTCTTACTATTTCCGGCCGATTTACTTTTTCGGCGTAACGTTTATAAGCGTCAAACTGAATAAGCATTTCTTCAATAATCTGAAATTGAATCTTGTGACTGCCTAAATCTTTATTTTTACCTTCAAGCCATAATTCGCTGATATCTTTTATGGTTTTGGCTTCGGCGCCGATTATGACGCGGGGAATCATAGCTATCTCCCCCCGGAAATTCATATGGTCCGACGCGAAGTATTTTACTTTAGCTAGCTCGCCCGCTTCTATTTCTTTTTTTATACGACTTAGTTTTTTCTCGATTTCCGAACTGAATGTCGCGTCAATGGCCAATGCCAAATAAGAAGCCGTATGCTCGCTTTCCTGAAACTCCGCAATGCTATCAACGCCATTTTTGATATCATCATAACGCGATGGCTTTATGGTGCAGACATCCGGGCCAAGCCAATCGCTTAACTCAACCTGTTCATGAATAATCTCTTCAAAAA